>NZ_CEVXFV010000020.1:0-68822 GCF_982396655.1 Cellulosilyticum sp.
AGTCAATTCTACTTATTATCTAGGAAAGTAGAACTTTCCTAGATAATAAAAAAAGGGGCTAGGCCCCTTTTCACTTTTATTAAAGTGTAATTTTTGGATTCTTTTTAGAAGGTCTATAAAGTACAATCTTTTTCCCAATAATTTGTACTGTGATAGATTTAGTACGTTCACTTAACATACCCGCCATATCTCTTGGGTCTTCTAAACAGTTTTGAAGCACACTGATTTTAACAATTTCTCTTGCTTCTAAAGCTAAGTCAATTGCTTCTGTAATTTCTGGTGTTAAACCATTTTTCCCAATTTGGAAGATTGGTTCAATTTTTTGAGCTAACGATTTTAAATAAGCTCTTTGTTTACTTGTAATGGTCATAAGTCCATTCCTTTCTGCTATTTATAATAGTCAAATTCAAGATCATAAATGTTAACTGTATCGCCTTCTGCAATACCAGCTTCTTCTAATGCATCAATAATGCCTTTTTCACGTAAGTATTTTTGGAAGAATGCAAATCCTTGTTCTGTATCCATAGCTGTGTAACCAAGCATACGCTGAATAGCTGTACCTTCTACAGTATAGTAACCATCAAAGAGTTTTTTAACTTCAAATGGACCATCTGGCATTGTACTTACTTCTTCAAACTCAGGTTCGAAGACAATATTCTGTTCTGGTACTGTTGCAAGGAGCTCTGCTACATCTTTTAATAAGTCTTGTAAGTTATCATTCGCAGCTGCTGAAATAGGAACAACTTTAATTCCTTGTGGTTCAAACTCTGCTTTTAGACGTGCAAGATTTTCTTCACATCCCCCTACATCAATTTTATTTGCCGCAATAATTTGTGGTTTATCTTCTAAAATACTTGGATTATAAAGCGCGATTTCTTTTTGAATAGTGTAAATATCTTCTACTGGATCTCTGCCTTCTGTTCCTGCTGCATCTACAACATGTAAAAGTACTTTTGTGCGTTCTACGTGTCTTAAGAAGTCATGTCCTAAACCAACACCTTCTGCAGCCCCTTCAATAAGTCCTGGAATATCTGCCATAACAAACTGTTTACCATATTGATTTGTGACAACACCAAGATTAGGTGCAAGTGTTGTAAAATGGTAGTTTGCAATTTTGGGTTGTGCATTACTTACCATAGATAAAAGTGTAGATTTTCCTACGTTTGGATAACCTACAAGTCCTACATCCGCAATCATCTTAAGTTCTAAAGTAATCCAGTATTCTTTAGCTGGCATTCCTTTTTCTGCATAACGAGGTGCTTGTCTTGTAGCTGTGGCAAAGTGTTGATTTCCTCTACCTCCACGACCACCTCTGAAAAGAATTTCTCTTTGTCCTGTGGCATGTAAGTCTGTAATAACGTGTCCTGTTTCAGCTTCTCGAATAACCGTTCCTTGTGGTACTTTTATCACAAGATCTTCTGCATCTTTACCATGACAACGTTTTTTACCACCTTCTTCACCATCTTTTGCTTTAAAGTGACGTTGGTGTCTAAATTTCATTAATGTATTTAACCCTGAATCTACTTCAAAAATAATGTGGCCACCACGACCACCATCGCCGCCATCTGGCCCCCCATTGGGTACATATTTCTCTCTTCTAAAAGAAACGTGTCCATCGCCGCCTTTTCCCGATCTAACAAATATCTTCACTTTATCTACAAACATTTATTTCACTCCCTTCATGATGATAGTTTGTACATTTTCTAGCTATTTCATCATGCCATGCCATGTATTCTTATGAAATAAAAATCTATATATATAGTTATATATAGATTTCAATATAAATATATAAAAAAGAAGGTTTCAAACCAATCGTTGAAACCTTCCTCTAGTCAATTATGCTTCTTGTGCAACTGGATATACAGAAACTTGTTTTTTGTCTCTGCCTTTGCGTTCGAACTTAACTGTACCATCAACTAATGCGAATAAAGTGTCGTCTCCGCCACGTCCTACATTAAGTCCTGGATGAATTTTAGTTCCTCTTTGACGGTATAAAATGTTACCAGCTTTAACAAATTGTCCATCTGCTCTTTTAGCACCAAGACGTTTTGATTCTGAGTCACGACCGTTTTTAGTAGATCCTACCCCTTTTTTATGAGCAAAGAACTGAAGGTCTAAACGTAACATATATTTCACCTCCTAGTGTTTTTGGATTTGAATGTATTTTTCTCCGTACATTTCTCTAACAGTCTCAAGACCGTTAATCATGCTTTTAATTAAAAGCTCAGCATCTGGGTTAAACTCTCCTGACTTACGCCCTGGGAATTCAATATCCATCAAACCTCGCTCATTATCTACCTGGCGTGCCTTAATAGGTTCGCTTGTAAATAGTTCTATTGAGTTGACTGTGTTTATGACGAGCATACTAACTGCTGCACAAACAATGTCCTCTCCATGTTCAGCATAACCTGCATGTCCATCAAGCATAATTCGATAAACATGTAAATCACGCTGATAAAGTTTCACCTTTATCATAGCTAGGAATTAAGCTTCAATAGCTGTGATTGTAACTTTTGTAAATGGTTGACGATGACCACGTTTTTTGTGGTAACCTTTTTTAGCTTTGTATTTGTAAACGATGATTTTTTTAGCTTTACCGTCACCTACAACGTCAGCTTTTACTGTTGCCCCATTAACGAATGGCGCACCAACTGTGAAAGAATCTTCTTTACCAACAGCTAAAACTTTGTCAAAAACAACTGTTTCACCAGCAGCAACGTTTAATTTTTCAACTACAACGCTGTCACCAACTTTAACATTATATTGTTTTCCACCTGTTTCAATAATTGCGTACATGTGTACACCTCCTTATTCCGAAAACTCGCCGAATACGGTACTGCAAGCAGTTTAAAACCTCTTCGTGCGGCTTAAGCACTTAAGTATTCTAACATGGGGCATACGGGTTGTCAACACCTATTTAGAATAAAATTGACATAAAAACATGTCTTTTGATATTTTTTCCATTTTTTCAAAGGTTAATTGAATATTATAAGCAGATTCCAACTTGTTTTTCAGGCTATATTTTCCTATTTCATGAAGGAGCTGACTTGTGCACTGAATCACCAATTGCTTTTGAATCGTATGCGTTACCACATGTTTAATCTGTTTCTCCATTAAGAAGAGCTCATACATCATATTATTTTGACTATAAGGATGTCCACATACATCGCATGGCGCTAAGAGCTTATGGTGCAAACTTGCATATTTACCTGTACGTGAAAATTGCAAAAGTCCTAATTCTGTAAGGGGATAAACCTTTGTACGGCTATCACCATACATTTTTAAAAGCTTCTTAGCCATTTCATAAACAGCTATTTTATCTTCTTCTTCCTTCATTTCTACTAAATCAATAATAATAATACCTGCTAAGTTTCTTCTTAAAATCTGTAAAACACTTTCTTTTGTCGCTAATAGATTAAGATCAAGCACTGCCTTTCGTGGATTTTTAGTTAAAACAGCTTTTGCACTATTTACATCAATAATCGTCATAGCTTCTGTATAGTCCACTACAAGATTTCCACCATTTTTAAGCCATATTTTACGGCTTGTTAAATGCGTCAACTGTTTTTGTATATCATAATTAATAAACATCTCATCCTTTTCGTCCACTAAAATCAGTTTCACCTGCTGCGTTACACCGTATTCTTCAAGTAAGCTTTCAATTTCTGTTAAAAGCTTTTGATGATTACAGACAATCTCAATTTCATCTTCACTGTTTAGCTCATCATTTATGACTTGTGCATATAATGGTGGTTCCTTATAAAGCACACTACCTCTTGAAAGAAAATCTTTGGTAGCCATAAACTGATTTGCCTTTTCTATCAGCTGTTTAGCATCGCGCTCTATTTGCTCTTTAGTGGCTTCCTGTGCCCCAGTGCGTACAATAAAACCATAATCAGACTTTTGAGCTTTACTGACTTCTCCTAAAACTTCTTTAAGCTGTGTTCTTTTAGCATTGTCTCTAATCTTTTTAGAAATATTGATACCTGTTTCAAAAGGGAGACACACAAGGAATCTCCCTTTCAAACTAATCTTACCTGTTAATTTATGGCCCTTTTTACCTACATTTTGTTTAACAACCTGTACAGGCAATCTACTGCCTGGGTGAAGTTTTGTATGATAACACTCTGGAATTTGTTTGATGTGTAAAAGTCCATTTTTATCACTGCCATAATTTACAAACACAGCTTTTAAATTTTTAACCACTTGTTCAATTTGTCCGATGACAACTTGATTTTGCATATCTTCTTCTAAATGAGATTCTACATAAAAGTTTGTCCACTCACCTTCTTGAAGCACTGCAATACGTGTCATTAAAAGTTGTTGTTCAATAAGTATCTGTTTTTTCATTACTCTCGCCCAAATGTATCAAGTGGAATGTAAGTATCGCCGTCTGCTGTATACATTTCCTTTCTTGTCACTCGTATTTCATACTCAGCTACTTCACCTTCTAAAAGTGCTTTTACGAAAAGATCTGGATTTAAGTTACTACTGCTTCCAGCTAAAACATGCATATCAATTAAGATACCTTCTTCTTTTTCACACACATTACACTCTAAAAGCATGGGTTTAAGATCTACAGGACGAATACCTGCTTTTCCTTTTTTCATGATTACAAGACTATCCGCTGCAAGTTTATTTTGAATAAGTTCTAAAGTAACTCCTTCTGTTTTTTGAATAAGTACTTCGTAATCTGCTGCTTGCACAAGGCTCATAAGTGAATCACTTTTATCTCCTATCTTAAAAGCATCTTCAATATGAATGCCATTAACAAGTACTGCATTAAGATTATCTTTCACTACTGTAGGGTCAACATCTATAGCTGTCACAATTTCCATATAATCTCCCATACTTTGTACACCAACACCAAGTGGTAATGCAAAGTATACTAGAGAGTGTGGGCTAAATCCTTGTGAGTAGGCTACAGGTACATTTGCTACCTTTACCGCTCTTTGGAATAAACGCATTGTATCTAAATGTCCTACAAACTTAACTGGACCTGTTTTGCTAAACTTTAATCTAATTCTCATGACAAATTCCCTTTCCAAATCGACTTGCGCCACAACCTGAACATTTTTCCGCACAGTTTGGTGTTGTTGCTGCTTGTTTTGCTAATTCGTTTTCACGCATTAAGAAACGTTTTGTAACACCAATATCAATGTGGTCCCAAGGCAATACTTCATCATAGCTACGTTCTCTTGCTGCATAAAAATCAAAGCTTACCCCTGTTTCACGAGCTGCTTCACACCATGCTTCATAGCTAAAATGTTCACTCCAGCTATCAAATGTACAACCTTTTTTAAAGGCACTATAAATAAAGTCACCTACACGTCTATCCCCTCTTGCAATAACAGCTTCTAATACACTTGTTTCTGCATCATGGTGATTGTATTTGATTTGTTTACGTTTGATCGTATTTTTGAGTAAGTTGTGTTTTCTCTTAAAGCTTTCTTCTGTATCTTGTGGTGCCCATTGGAATGGTGTAAATGGTTTTGGAACGAAGCAAGATGTACTTACCACAAGTTGAAGGCCACCTTGTCTCTTTTCTTTAGGTACTTCATAGTATGTTTGTGCAATTTTTTCCGCAAGTTCTGCAATAGCTGTTACATCACTATCCTCTTCATTAGGAAGTCCTAGCATAAAGTAAAGTTTTACACGGTTCCAACCACCTTCAAAGGCAAGTTTGCAACCATTTAAGATTTCTTCTTCTGTGATATTTTTATTAATTACATCACGCTGTTTTTGTGATCCTGCTTCTGGCGCAAATGTTAAACTGCTTTTACGTACTTCTTGTACTTTTTGCATTAAATCTACTGAGAAGGCATCAACACGTAGTGATGGTAACGATACGTTAACATACTCACTATTGCAAAGATCTAAAAGTTCATTTGAGAAGTTTTCTAAATCTTTATAATCACTTGTACTTAAAGAAGCTAATGAAATTTCTTCATAACCTGTTGATTTTAATAATTTTTTAGCATGTCCAATTAATACTTCTTTGCTTTTTTGTCTAACAGGTCGATAAATCATACCTGCTTGGCAGAAACGACATCCTCGAATGCATCCTCTAAACATTTCAAGTGTCACACGGTCATGTACCGCACGAATCCATGGTACTACTTGTGCACTTGGATAAAAAACATTATCTACATCTTCTACGATTACTTTTTTAATCGTTGCTGGTGCTTCTTGGTGAAGGCTTACGCGCTCTTTTATTGTACCGTCTTCGTTGTAAACAATATCATAGAATTTAGGTACATAAATCCCTGGCATTTTTAAGATTTCCACCAAGAATTCTTCTTTTGACTTGCCACTTGCACGCCATGCTTTATAACGGTCCATAAGTTCATCATACATTACTTCACCTTCCCCAATGTAGAAGATATCTACAAAAGGCGCTAATGGCTCTGGATTATACGCACAAGGACCACCGGCAATAATAAATGGATCTTCTTCTGTTCTATCTTTAGCAAATACAGGAATATTGCTAAGTTCTAACATATTTAAAATATTTGTATAGCTCATCTCATATTGAAGTGTGAACATAACAAAGTCAAACTCTTTTAATGGACTTTTAGACTCAAGGCCATAAAGCGGTATGTTTTTCTCACGCATGATTTTTTCCATATCAAGCCATGGTGCAAATACACGTTCACACCATAAGTCTTCACGTCTATTAAAGAAATGATATAAAATCTGCATACCTAAATGGCTCATCCCTACTTCATAAACATCTGGGAAGCAAAAAGCAATACGTACCATTTCTTCTGTCACTTCTTTATTATAACTATTAAGCTCACCACCAATATAACGGGCTGGCTTATCTACCTTATTTAATATTGAATCTGATAAATCTATTTTTGTCATTAGTTCCTCCGGTATTGCAAGCCCCTAAGGGGTTACATTTTTATATTTTTGCATCATGCTCTCTAAATTCTCTCCCACCTCTACAAGCTCCTCGGCAGTTAAGTCATGGCGAATCTCCTGACGCAATTTCAACTGTAATTCTTCTGTATTTTTGACATTTTGTATAATTAAAATACCTAATAATATAATCGCACAAAAAAAAGCTTCTATCCAAATATAACTGACTTGCCGTCTTTGTTTGCTTTCTGAGGTTGTATCTAACTTATCAGCTTCACTTAGTATCCCTTGTGCTTTGTCCTCTAAGCTTGCCTCCAAATATGGGCTTACATCTATTTCATCATTGTTACTATGGGCTTCATTATACCTACGTTCATCTTCTTCATGCCTTATACTTAGTTCTTCTTTATTATAATTCACAAGCGGCATCTCATAAGAATTACTCTCTTCTTGTGCCTGCTTATTTCTTATTTTCACATGTTCCATATTAATCACTCCATTATTCTTAGGGTATAGATTTTAATTTGATTAATTGTTTCTATAATATATGGGACAAGTTACTACTTTATGCCAAACTTACATAATGATTTTAAAAATTTAGATGCTTAACTTGCAAAATAAAAAAGACTTTTTAAAAAGTCTTTTTTATCTCATAACCTCACGCCAGCTTAAGTCACCACGTTCAAGAGCTTTAACTAATAGCTCTGCAGTTGCTAAGTTTGTAGCAATTGGTATATTATGAATATCACATAAACGTTCAATACTACCTAAATCAGGTTCATGTGGTTTTTGTGATACAGGATCTCTTAAGAAAATAACCATATCAATTTGGTTATGTGCAATTTGTGCACCAAGTTGCTGTGCACCGCCTAAATGACCTGCTAAATACTTATAAATATTTAAATTTGTAGCCTCTTCTACAAGTCGCCCTGTAGTTCCAGTAGCATATAAAGTATGTTTCGTTAAGATATGTCTATATGCTATTGTAAAATTTTCCATTAATTTTTTCTTTGCATCATGTGCAATTAATGCTACGTTCACTTTACAACCTCCCTTAAAACAAAGTTTCTTCTCTGCTCATCGCAACATTCAAAACTAGTCCCATTCCAATCATATTTGCCCATAAAGCGCTACCACCATAACTAATAAATGGAATAGGTACACCTGTATTTGGTAATAAGTCTGTTACAACGCCAATGTTTACAAAAGCCTGTACTGCAATCATTCCAAAATAACCTACTACAATAAATTTGCCTAAATCATCAGGTGCCCGCATTGCAATAAACAGTCCTCGTCCTATAAAGAGTAATAATAACGTAATTAAACCAAGGACTCCTATAAATCCAAACTCCTCGCCTATAACTGCCATAATAAAGTCATTATGTGATTCAGGTAAATAATTCAGCTGACTAATAGATCCATTATATAAACCTTTACCCTTAAGTCCTCCTGACCCTATAGCATGTACAGCACGGTCTGTTTGATAACTATCTGACTGACTGTCACCACCATTAACCATATTTACAATACGTTTACGTTGATAATCTTCAATAAGTTTCTGATCTGGATTATTTACAATATATACGAAAGCTGTTGTTACTACTAAGATGCCTACCACCACCGTTGTGGCAATATATTTGAAGTTTAACTTTGTTACAAATAATTGTATCACTAAAATAGCTAATATGACAAGACTAGTCGACAAATTTGGCTGCCTATTTACCAAAATAAATGGTACAAAAGCAACGCCTCCAATCACTAAAACTGGCCATAATAAATTAATACGTTTATTATACTTTGCAATAAGCTTTGCATTGCATAATATAACTGTAATCTTAGCAAACTCAGAGGGTTGAAGCTGAATAGGTCCAATTTTAATCCATCTTGCAGCCCCATTTACTTCATGTCCAAACAAAATAACTGCTAACAGTAAGACTATCGTTACACCATAAATAATCATATACCAATTACCTATAAAGTGATAGTCAAACGACATAACAATAATCATGAGGATGAACCCTACAGCAAAATATATAATTTGCATCCGCACAACATCTATATTTCCTGAATAGGCCGTGGCACTATTAATTGCTAAAATCCCTACGCCAACGAGAGACATCAGCAGCAAAATCAGATACCAATCTATTCTTTTAAACAGCTCTTTAATTTGCATTTTTAGTTAATGTTATCCTTTCTTTAAGCAAATAAGGCATCCCTTATTTAACCTTTTTAAGATTCTTAATTGGAATATTGGCAGATAAAATTGGTGCTTTCTTACCACCTTCTTCATATTCCATATTTGAAATCTGTATATTGAGTTCCTCTGTGTCAATATCCACATATTTAGAAATCACCTCTAAAATATCGGCACGCATCATTTCTAATAACTCTGTGGAACAGTTCATACGGTCATGGATTAAAACCAACTTTAGTCGGTCTTTTGCCACATCACTTGATTTATTATTCTTTTTTCCAAACAAACTACTCAAATCTAGCCTCCCCACTGCCTTCACCCTCTTTTTTTAGTTTCCAAATCCGAAAACTCTTTTGATTTTATCCACAAAGTTATGACTTGTATTTAAGTCAATATAAGCAACTTCTTCTCCTAAAACACGCCTTGCAATATTTCTAAAGGCTTTCCCGGCTAGTGATGTACCTTCAGCTGTAGCTGGTTCACCCTTATTAGTGGTAATAACAATATTTTCATCATCTGGCACAACGCCAATAAGCTCAATCGCTAGGAATCCGACAACATCTTCTACTGCCATCATATCTCCGCGTTTTACCATATGCATACGCACACGGTTAATAATAAGATGCATATGTGAAACACCATTAGATTCTAAAAGTCCAATAATACGGTCCGCATCTCTTACAGCTGATACCTCTGGTGTTGTTACAATAAGGGCACGATCTGCTCCTGCTATAGCATTTTTAAAACCTTGTTCAATACCTGCTGGGCAGTCTACTAAAATATAATCAAAATCTTCTCTTAAAGTATCACAGAGTTTTTTCATCTGTTCTGGACTTACTGCATTTTTATCTCTTGTTTGTGCAGCGGGTAATAAGTACAATCCATCAAAACGCTTATCTTTAATTAACGCTTGATTTAGTCTACATCTTCCTTCTACAACATCTACAAGATCACATACAATGCGATTTTCAAGTCCCATAACAACATCTAAATTTCTAAGCCCGATATCTGCATCAATTAATACTACACGTTTACCTTGTAATGCTAACGCTGTTCCAACATTGGCTGAGGTTGTCGTTTTTCCAACCCCGCCTTTACCTGAGGTAATTACAATTACTTCACTCATCTTAAGTCCCCCGTTACGTTTTTAATTTTATTTTAACATATGATTCAATGTTTTTGAATCTATTTGATTCATATAAATTTGATTATCTTGTAAATAAGCAATAAGCGGACCATTTTGGCCTTCTCTATAAAGATTTTCGATTTCACCTTCAGGTGCCTTTGCAATCACATCTCTTATGCCAATTTGAATAGGTGTCATTGCATTACTTACGATAAAAGGATGCGGTACCTTCTTGTCAAGTCCTGCACATACTTTGCCTTTAAGTGCACCAAGTATAATGACATTTCCACCTGCACTAATAAGCCCACCAGGGTTTACATCGCCCACAACAACTACATTGCCTTTATATTCAATATGATGTCCTGAACGTACAATACCATAATGGAAGTGTGTCATCGAGCCCTCAAAGCTTCGTAGCTGCTCCCTTACCCACATCATTTCTGTTTGTTCCTTTTCTTCCTCACCTTCAAAAGGGTGAATAAAAGAAATATGAATACTTTCTTGGCGCGTTAAAATACTTAAAAGTTGTTCTTGTTCTCGTTCATTTAACCTTCTTCCCTTGAAACGTATACTCACCTTTGAACCCTTAAAAAATCTCTTTGATTCTTCTAGTTTCATTATAAAATGTTGTAACACTGTTTCAAAGTCTGCTAAATGGTCAATATAAACGATAATACCATCTGCAGTTCCTTTAAAAACAACAAGATTTTCCTCCCTCATGTCTTCCCCCTCATTCCATCCATGTATTTGCTAAGGTGATACTCTCTTGTTTGTTTTGTAATCCAAAATAGCTAAGTAACATATCATTAGCAATTAGCGAACTATATCTACCTAGTCCATCTGCATTATAAATTGCCACAATGAGCGCAACCTCTGGTTTTTCATACGGTGCAAATGCCACGATATAACTATGCTCATGACTTCCTTCCTCTGCCGTTCCTGTTTTAGCAGCTACTTGCATTGGAAGATTATCAAATTGCCCTTTTGCGGTTCCCTTTTCACCGACTGTAACAGATAGCATACCTTCTTGCACAGCCTGAATATTAGAAGATGCAATGCCTAATGGCTCACCTTTTTTTGCAGTTTCATTTTTAACAACTTTAAGTGATTCCAACGTTTCGCCATTTCCTAATGCTGCTACATAACGTAGCACCTGTAATGGTGAAAAGGCATTATACCCTTGACCAATAGCTGTTCGAACAGTTATACCTTCTGTCCAATCTAATTCTACACCATTTAGTAAGTTACTGACAATTATATTTAACAATTTTTGTCTAAGTTTTAATAGAAGTTTTTCGCGCAGTTCATTTTCTTGACGATTTAGACTCTTTATTGTCTCATTTAGTCTATTTACCTCTTCACTTTTATCGCTCATTCGTATCATCTTACGATATGCCTTTGTCAATGCTTTTTCATATGCATCTAACAATGTATCGCTAGAAATTTTTGAAAGGCTCTCATTTAGTGCTATATCTAGATTTTTTCCCGTAGCTTCATCAATAATATTTAAAAACACAGCATTTGCCTTTTCTGCACGTTTTGTAAGGTCTTCTTCTCCTAAAATTTCTGAGATACATCTTTCACTTATTGCTGACCTCTCACTTCCAATATATTGAGACAAACTGGTATAAACTTCATTTAACAACGCTTCATCCTCTGCTTCCAAGATTTCTTGAATTACAGGTACTAAATCCTCATTTAAACTCTCCTCATAAGCCTTATTAACTTCTTCGGAAGAAGTTAGCTCTTCCTCACCTATTTGCAGCTGCTTTCTTAAGTTTATTATATCTTGTTCAACATATTGTCTCTTAGTCGTTTCATCTAATTGTGCTAAGTTATTTATAAGCCCACTTATTTTAGTTGTGACAACCACTTCTGGAATAGAGGCACAAGGCATTTCTTCTTCTAACTCAATACCCGTCTTTTCAGTAAGTCCTAATTTTTTCATATACTTACTAAGCAACACTATACCATCTGATGTATTTCCTAGTCGATGTGCTACTTCATAAAAATAATAATTACATGACATTCCTATAGCATCTACTAAGTTTAATGGACCATGTCCTACGCCATAATTTGTATAATACCAGCACTTAGGATAAGGTTTTCCTGCTTCCTTATAAATCCCTGTGTCTTCAATAATAGTATCCTTTGTAATACAACCTTCTTCTAAACCTGCTAATGCCGTTAACATCTTAAAAGTAGAACCTGGTGCTTTCAAAGTTTTAAGAGAACGTTGCCATAATAAACTTCTAGCATCATTACTTACTTCATTCCAGTAATCATTAAATCCTTGAACCATTTTATTGTTATCATAGGAAGGATAATCAACTAAACTTAATACCTCTCCGCTTTTTACATCTACCATAGCTGCCACTACACTAAATGGGTCTATCGCCATTTGACCTGGTGTAATCACACCCTCTTCAAGCTGATTGATAAATAGCTGCGTAAGATCCAATGTGCCTTCTTCTTCTAGCTGTTTCACAGTCTCTTCATTTAATTGCAGTACCCCTTGTTCCGCTAAAGCTAAAATTACTTCATGTATTACTTCATCTTCATTTGAAGCATCATTTAACCAGTCTACTAGCAATTCTTCTTCCTTGACCTTAGTACGCATTAGTGGATCTATCTCATTATATGCCTTTTGTAAACGTTGTTTAATTTTATTTAAATAAAGCGTTTGTTCACCTTGAAAATCCAAATCCAATCCGTGACATGTCACTAGCGATATTAAAAGATCTTTCCCACTAAGATTATAAGTGTCAGTACTTTCTAATTTATAGATTAGTGCCTCACTCAAGCGCGACGCAACTGCCTGATATATATCCTTTTGCAAACTAGCATCAATCGTTAGATAGACATCTTGTCCCTTTACACTCTCGGTTTCACTTATGGTACATATTTCACGTCCCATATTATCAACTTCTATTGTCCGAGTTCCATTTATTCCTCTAAGCTTTTCTTCAAGGCTTTTTTCAATACCCACTTGCCCCATAACATCAGATAAACCATAACCTTTATCTTTTAACGCTTTATACTGACTACCTGTTAAAGGTTTTGTATAACCTAAAATATTACTTGTTATACTTCCTAAAGGATAATAACGCTCAGGCTTAGTATACACAACTAAATTAGGTAAGCTTTCATCATTCTCTTTCAAAAAACTTATTGTTTGATCTGATAAGTTTCTTGCTAAAACAACATCTTCATATTGCTTATAGCTAGAGCTATAAATTTGGCTACGTAAAGCAATGAGTTGACGCACCTTAGTAGCTTTTAAATTACTTGGTATCTGAAAAGCTTCTTTCAAATAATTAATCAGTTCTTCTGCTGTATAAGTGAGTAGTACTTTACGCTCGGCTTCATTGGTATATGGAATTTGATAAGTATATTGATTTAAACTAGTTTGATCTTCTGTATATTCAAAGGGTTCATTTAAGGAAATAGGGACTTCGTCTACTAAAGTATCTCCATTTTTTTCAAGTAGGTCTATAAGTTGTAATAAAAGTGTATTCAGTTGCTTGTCACTAAGTTTAATGTTAGATGTGTAATATAAATTATTTGTCGTTTGATTCACCGCAAGCGGCTCACCATATCGGTCATAAACTTCTCCTCGCTGTGCAGTTGTTTCTATTGTGCGCTGCGTACTTGCCCGTACATTCTCTGCATACGTTTCATATTCAATAATTTGCAGCTTATAAAATCTAGCAATAAGTCCACCAAAACTTATCATGCAAACTATTCCAATGCCCAAAATTCGCAGGTTATTTCCTGCTCTTTGAGAGCAAAAAGGGAGTAGCTTGCTTAACTTATTATGCATGGCTACTCCTCCTTTTAAAATATATTTCTTGTTTTACGCTCGCTCATTTCTAGCTTTTCATTAATTAAGTATGTGATTTGATAAGCAATCAAAGATAAAGTAATTGTATAAATCATTTCTGGTATCGCAATAGACTTCATAAAGAAAATAATATTTAGTTTACCACGAAGCATTAAGGAAAATATGCAAGTTAAGCTATAAAATAAACTACTAAATAAAGTACAAACAAAAGGTAAAATGAAATTCTCACGATAAAAGTTTTTGTTAAATGTACCACACACATAACCAATAAGGCCATAAATTATAGCTGTTGGTCCTATGGACATACCAAAACTTAAATCGTGTAACAGTCCTGCTGCTATACCGATTACACTGCCTTCTTTGCTCCCTCTAAGTAAGGCAAAAGAAACGATAAGCATAATCATAAAATTAGGTGCAACATTGCCAATTTTTAAGTACTGAAATAACGTGGCACTTAAGGTATGTACCACAACAAGTAAGGTACCAATTACAAATGGACGCATAATCTACTCCCCTTGTTCATAGTTAATGACTAAAACATTTTTTAAATGTTTAAAATCTACATAAGGCTTGACATAAGCATATCTAGTTAAACCATTTTTACCGTCTACAACTTCTTCTACTGTTCCAATTGGAATACCTGGTGGATAAATAGAACTAAGATGTGAGGTCACAATTTGATCACCTTTAATAACTTCTGATTCCACATTAATTTCAAGTACACATAAACCTTCATTTACAAGTTCAATATCACCATTAACGATTCCTACATCACCTGTACGCACGACCTCGGCACTTACTGAACTACGGTCATCAATAATAGATAATACCTTAGCACTATTAGGTGTGGTACTTGCAGAAGTTAAATCTGAAGCCTCCCATACATGACCTACAAGGCCACCACTTGCTAAAATGACACTATTTTCCTTGACACCATCCTTTGTTCCTTTATCAATGGTAATCACTTTATACCAATTACTCGAATCTTTTCCAATGACATTAGCGCCGATTCCTTCGTAATCCTGGTATAAACTTTTCATTTCTAAAAGTTGTTTCAAGTTTTTGTTTTCTTCTTCATACTGAGATAAAATCGTATTCTCATAAAATAGCTTTTCATTAGTTTCTTTTAAGGTCTTATTTTCGGTGCGCAAGGTGTCAATTTCCTCAAAGTACTTAAAGAAATTAGTGGTTTTGTCAGAGACGAAAGTAATTCCTTTTTGAATAGGGATAAGTACATAGTTCACACCTGTACTTATCACTGGAATATGAAAGGTCTTGCCTACAATAAGCACTGCAATGACAACTCCACCTACGATGATTCCTACTTTTTTAACTTTTTTATCAAGTTTCAAGGCACTCTCTCCTTGTTTTATTTGTCATCAGCAAAAATAGCTGACCATTTTTCAATGTCCTCTAATGCGTAACCTGTTCCTTTAGCAACACAGTCAAGAGGATCTTCTGCAATTTTAACAGGCATACCTGTTTCAAGGCTAATAAGTGTATCAAGACCTGTTAAAAGTGCCCCACCACCTGTAAGCATAATACCGCTTTCCATAATATCTGCAGCAAGTTCTGGTGGTGTTTTTTCAAGTGTCATCTTAATCGCATCAATAATAGCGTTAACTGGCTCTTTGATAGCTTCTGTTACTTCTGTAGAAGTGATTGTTAACACTTTTGGAAGACCAGTTACGAGGTCACGTCCTCTGATTTCCATTGTTTCGTCTTCACCTGTTGGGTAAGCTGCACCAATATTAATTTTAATTTGCTCTGCTGTTCTTTCACCAATCATTAAGTTGTACTCACGTTTAATGTAAGACACAATATATTCATCAAATTCATCACCAGCAATACGAAGTGATTTACTTGCTACAATACCTCCGAGTGAAATAACTGCAACATCTGTTGTACCACCACCGATATCAACTACCATGTTACCCGTTGGTTCTTCAACACGAAGGTGTGCACCAATAGCAGCTGCCATAGGCTCTTCCATAATAAGTGCTTTTTTAGCCCCTGCTTTTTCTGTTGCTTCTTCAACGGCACGTTTTTCTACAGATGTAACTCCTGAAGGGACACAAACAATTACACGTGGCTTTGAAGAGAATAATGATTGTTTGTATGCTTTACCAATGAAGTAACGAAGCATCGCTGATGTTGTTGCAAAGTCTGCAATTACACCATCTTTAAGTGGTCTAATCGCTACAATGTTACCTGGTGTTCTACCGATCATTTGTTTGGCTTCATCACCTACTGCAAGTACCTCATTTGTTTTTTCTTTTATCGCAACAACAGATGGCTCGTTTACAACAATACCTTTTCCTTTAACAAAAACAAGCGTGTTGGCTGTTCCAAGGTCAATACCCATATCTTTTCCAAACATTATATAATCCTCCTACATTCAATCTATATCATAGTCTATGGTTTTTTAATAAAATCTCATATCTACCATCATAACCTTTTTTTGTTTCCTTTTCAACAATTACAGATAACTTTCTTCTTTTAAACTGCGATAAATCCCATCACCTATAATAATATGATCTAAAAGTGGAATGCCCATAATATCTCCTGCCTGTTTGAGCCGTTTTGTGATTTGAATATCTTCTTCGCTAGGTGATGGATCACCACTCGGATGATTATGAAGAGCTATAATGCTATGGGCTGATTTTTGTACCGCTTTTTTATATACTTCTCTTGGGTGAACAATAGATGCAGTTAGACTACCTGTAGAAACCACCTCATTTCCCAACATTCTGCACTTTGCATCTAAGAAAATAACCACAAAGCACTCCTCTCTTTTATGCCTAAGTTCTTCCATAAAATAATCTGCAATCATTTGAGGTGAATTTACCTTTTCACCTTCTGTATATTTAGCCTTTACCATACGTTTACACAAACTCACTAAAGCAAGTATTTGAATGGCTTTTACTTTGCCAATGCCCTCTATCTTCTGTAACTCTTCATAAGAGAATTGATAAAGCGTGAGCAATGAAGGATACCTTGCAACAATAGTATCCTCTTGAAAATGCGTTAAAAGTTCCCGTGATAATTCCATCACATTGCACTTAGCTGTTCCTGTTCGTAATAAAATTGCTAATAACTCTGTATCTGTTAACGCTTCACTACCATAGTGCTGAAATTTTTCATAGGGCCGTTCTTCAATTGGACAATCTCGCATCCTCATTTATGCTCATCCCCTCTATACATATTAACCAACTAGTCATTTCATAACTCATTTAAATACTTGCCTTACTTATTTAATTTTATACATTACTTTTGTCACATTATTTAAATTATTCCAAAACACCTTATAAACATTTCTGTAATAAATAGTATTTCCATCAATAAAAAAGCAATCCCATATATATGGTGATTGCTTTTTTATTCTTCCCATTTATTACTTTTTTATTTCACATAGTGTTTCATAAAGTTTGTGCACTGGTAATCCCATGACATTATAATAGTCTCCATTAATATGTGAAATATATAGAGCCCCCTTGCCTTGAATGCCATAACTTCCTGCCTTATCCATCGGCTCCTTCGTACTTACATAATAATCAATTTCTTCATCACTTAAATCTTTCATCGTCACATAAGTAATTTCAACGAAAGTTCTCTCAATGCCTTTACTCTTTCCAATCAACGCAACCCCTGTACAAACCTCATGCGTCTTGCCTGCTAGCTTTCTGAGCATCGCCTTTGCTTCTTCTTCATCTTTAGGTTTTCCCATAATATGCCCATCTAGACAAACAACTGTGTCTGCACCTATCACAATTTCATCTTCATGTGCCTCAGCTACTGACATAGCCTTTTTCCATGCCAAAGCCTGTACATTTTTCTGCGGAGAAGCTTTTTGATCAATCACTTCTTCTACTTCTTTTGTAATAATTTGAACATCATCTGTTACTAATTTAATTAATTCATGTCTTCTTGGAGACGCTGATGCTAATATCATATTTTACTCCTTTATAACTTACGGTAAATAAATACACCGCCTAATAATCCTAAAATAGATGCAATACTTATATTAAACTTAATCTGTAAAGAAAACCATATCACACCCAAATTCACTTGTACAGGTGTATCTAGTCCAAATTGTCCTGCATAATTCACCCAAGACAAGAACTGAATATCCTTACAAAGTTCACCAATAAAGTATCCTACAGTAAGACCTGATAATAAACACAAAATCATTACCCCAGTTCTTTCCACTGTTCTACTACCTGCCATATTATTAATCCCTCTTCCTCTTTTGTATACATTTCACATCTATGTTTCATAGGTATTCTTTATGTTTTGGTGATGCGAAATTATTCATTTGATTTATTTTTCTAACTTCTTACTTAAGTATACTATATTTCCCCTAATGCGTCATCCATTTTATCCTTTTGAAATGACTTTTATTGGAAATTATTTTTTCCCTAGTCTATAAAAATATGGGGATAGGTCGGTAAAATTGATGCGAAACATCACTTTTACCGACCTATCCCCATTTATTATTTATTTTTAAATACCTATTTTAGTGAAGTGTCCCTAGCACTTATTGCCTTTAACCTTTATAAAGAAACAGGTGCTTCTTGTGAAATATTGGGTTTAATAGGAGGTTCCTTAAAAGTTTCATCTAATAAGTTAGAAATTGCCCTCGTCGGACATTTGGCCATACATTTACCGCAACCTACACATTTTTCTGAATCAATGTATGCAACATTATTAACTACTGTAATAGCATCATGCTCACATTGTCTTGCGCAAAGACCACAACCAATACAACCCACTTGACAACCATCTTTTACAACCTTACCTTTATCTTTAGACACACAATTTACATGATAACTTGTAGAAATTGGCTGTATGTGAATGACTTGTCTTGGACACACTTTTTGGCAGGCTCCACATCCTACACAAATTTCTTTATCAATAACAGGTAACCCCTCTTCCATATGAATGGCCCCAAATGGACAGGCTGCCGCACAAGTCCCAAAGCCTAAGCAGCCATAGGCACAAACTTTAGGTCCACCACCTACTAAGTTGGCATCCTTGCAACTTTGAATACCTACATATTCAAACTTCACCTTTGCATACTCATGATTTCCTTTACACCTTACAACGGCAATCTTCTTTTCACCACTTTCTGCCGCTATGCCCATCACTTTACCAATTGCCGCCACCTGCTCGCTATTACAAACAGGACAGCCATTTATCGGACTTTCACCACTAGCAATTGCTTTAGCTAATGCATCGCACCCCGCCAAGCCACAGCCTCCACAATTTGCACCTGGCAAACATTCTCTTATAGCTTCTACACGTTCATCTACTGGCACAGCAAATTTCTTGGCCGCAATCCCAAGTATAATTCCAAATAGAAGACCTATGCCCCCAATAAAAAGTACAGGTGTTAAAATTCCTTGTAACATCTTGCCCCCTCCTTATTTAATTAGATTTGAAAATCCGGCAAAAGCAATTGCCATAAACCCTGCCGTCATCAGTGCAATAGGTAAACCTTTAAAACCAGATAATACATCGTTATCTTCAATACGTTCACGAATACCTGCCATGAGCACCATTACAAGAGTAAATCCAACGGCCCCACCTACACCATTGACAATAGATTCAATAAGTGAATAATTATTTTGCATATTTAAAATAGATACTCCCAGTACCGCACAGTTTGTTGTAATTAAAGGTAAAAACACTCCCAGTGCACTATAAAGGGATGGACTCATCTTTTGAATAACCATCTCTACAAACTGTACAAGAGAAGCAATTACTAAAATAAATGCTACAGTATATAAATACTCTAATTTAAACGGTACTAAAATAAATTTATAAACCAAATAAGTAAACATAGAGGCAAGACTCATAACAAAAGTTACGGCAGCCCCCATTCCAATAGCTGTATCAACTTTTTTAGATACACCTAAAAAGGCACAAATCCCTAAAAACTTAGAAAGTACAAAGTTATTTACAAGTGCCCCACCAATAAACAGCAATAACAAGTTCATTTTTATCCCTCCTAATGTTTTTTAGCCTTTAATGTATTTAAAATCGCCATTAAAATTGCTAAAGTGAAAAAAGCGCCTGGTGCTAAAATCATAATAATAGCTGGTGTATAACTTGCTGGCATTACACGCATACCAAAGAGTTCTCCCACACCTAAAACCTCCCTGATAATTCCAATAACTGTAAGAGATACTGTAAAGCCAAGCCCCATCCCAAGTCCATCAAATATAGAAGATATTGGACCATTCTTAAAAGCATACGCTTCTGCACGTCCTAAAATAATACAGTTTACAACAATAAGTGGAATAAAAAGGCCTAGTGTATTGTATAAATCTAGCATATAAGCCTTTAGTAAGAGCTCAATCATTGTTACAAAGCTAGCAATGATAACAATAAAAGCTGGAATTCTAATTTTAGATGGAATGATCTTTCTTAAAAGTGAAATTGCAAGATTCGAACAAATCAGCACTGCCGTCGTGGTAAGTCCCATGGCAAAACCATTCGTTGCACTTGTCGTAACTGCAAGTGTTGGACACATCCCTAATACCTGTACAAAAGTAGGATTATCTGTAAGAAGGCCTGCTTTTAATCTTTCAAGTAGTTTTTTCATTATAAATCCCCCCATTCTGTGCTATGTGCTTTAATATATGTGGCCGCAGCATTCACACCTTCAGTTACCGCTGTAGATGTAATCGTTGCACCTGTAATAGCCTGAACTTCATCATCATCTGGCGTCACTTTTGTTACACTAAGGGGTGCTTTTTTAGCTTTAAACTGTTCTGTAAAAGTAGGTTTTTCTGCATTGGCCCCAAAGCCTGGTGTTTCTGCGTGGCTTAAAATCTTAATGCCTTGTACTGTACACTGTGCATCAAAAGCTACTAAAAGCTCAATAGTACCACCATAACCTAATGGTGTCACTTTTGCCACATAACCCACCTGATTAGCACCTGCTTTTGCCACAAATATGGCTGCTACCAATTCTTCACTTGCTCCTTCTACTGCAACAAAATCATCAGCATCTGTTAAAAGCGCCTGCATAGCTGCCATTTGCGTCTTTGCATTATTTTCTTCAATAATAGGTTTTGTCACCTGATAAATTCCCCCTAAAAGTCCTGTGCAAATACCTGTTATAAGGAAAAGAATAATGCCTAGCCTTAAAATATCTTTCATGCCACTTTTCCTCCCCCAAAACGTTTTTGTTTAATATAACGATCAATAAGGGGTACTGTTAAGTTCATAAGTAAAATACTGTAACTTACCCCTTCTGGGTAGCCACCCCACAGACGAATGACAACAGTAATAATACCTGCACCTATAGCAAATATAATCTGCCCTTTGATTGTCATTGGTGTTGTCGTATAATCTGTTGCCATGAAGAAAGCCCCTAGCATCACACCGCCTAAGAACAGAGACATAAAGCTTATCGTAACGCCTACACCACCAAAAATAAGTGTCATTAAGAAGATTGTTCCTAAATAAAAGACTGGGATATGCCACTTAATCACACGGCGAACCAATAAATAAATACCGCCAATTAAAAGTGCTAACGCAGATGCTTCACCAATACAGCCCCCAATATTACCGACAAAAGCATCAAATAAGGTTGGCATTTGATCATATAATTCATTTTTCATGAGTTCTAAAGGCGTTGCGCCTGTCACAGCATCTGCTACAAACTTTCCCGGAATAGGTACTGTAAAAGTACGCATAGCTGTAGGATAAGCAGCAAGCAGCGCCGCCCGTCCTGCAAGTGCAGGGTTAACGAAGTTTTGACCCATTCCACCAAAAATTTGCTTTGCAAATATAATTGCTATAAACGCACCTACGACAATCGCATAAACAGGTACACCCACTGGCATATTAAAAGCAAGTAAAACACCTGTAACTACCGCACTTAAATCTCCTATAGTACTTGGTCTTTTAAAAATCTTTTCCCATCCCCATTCAAATACCACACAGCAAATCACACTTAACGTCGTTACAAGTAGTGCACGTATGCCATAAAAATAAATTCCTGCCACAAGCGTTGGCATCAATGCAATGATGACATCCAACATAATACTTTTCGTTGTATGCTTGGCTCTAACATGTGGTGAGGAAGATACAGTTAACATCTTTTCCATGGTTCATTCTCCTTTTTATTTTTTAGCACGAACAGCTGTTTTAGCTGTACGAATACTTTGAACAAGATCACGTTTTGCCGGACATGTATATGCGCAACACCCACATTCAATACAGTCCATTCCGTCATTTTCTAAGAATGTTTCATAACGTCCATTTAGTGCAGCTCTATGCAGCACGTTTGGTACGAGTGACATCGGACAGACATCTACACATTTACCGCAACGAATACAAGCTGTTGCCACTTCATTTTTCATCTCTTCATCAGTAAAACATAAAATTGCTGAAGTGCCTTTTACAACGGGTACATCTATGTCACTCATTGCAATTCCCATCATAGGGCCACCCGCAATAACTTTGACTGTACGTGCATCATCCCAGCCTGCTTTTTCAAGAAGCTGCCGATAAGAGCAGCCTATTTTCACTTCTAAGTTGCACGGATTTGTCACCCCACTGCCTGATACCGTTACAATGCGTCTCATAATTGGGCGTCCTTTAACAACTGCACGGTAAATCGCCACAATGGAATCAATATTATGCACAAGACAGCTTACTTCAATAGGAAGTTTCCCACTTGGTACTTCTCTGCCTGTTGTAGCATAAATCAAATGCTTCTCGGACCCTTGTGGGTATTTTGTATGTAAAGTAGCCACTTCAATGCGACTTTCATCTGCTACTAAACTTGTCAGTTTTGAGATAGCATCCATTTTATTATCTTCAATCCCAATAATTGCCTTAGCATCTTTAAAAACACTAAGCAGTACTTTAAGTCCTGCAATAATTTCTTCACTATTTTCTAACATAACACGGTGGTCAGATGTTAAATAAGGTTCGCACTCTGCTCCATTAATAATGATAAATTCAACTTTTTTATCTTTTGGTACAGAAAGTTTTACATGTGTTGGGAAAGTGGCTCCCCCCATCCCTACAAGACCTGCTTCTTGAACTAAGCTCACAAGCTCATCTTGTGTCAGCCTTTCGTAATCAGGTCTTGCTTTTTGAGCCATTTCTTCTGATTCTTCATACATTCCATCTTGGATAATAACTACACACATATCCTTTATGCCCCTATGGGTCATACGCTCTTCTATAACTTTAACAACGCCTGAAACACTACTATGCACTGGTGAAGATACAAAGCCATCTGCTTCTCCTATCTTTTGCCCTACCAGTACACGATCTCCTTTTTTTACAATAGGTTTAGCTGGTGTACCAATATGCTGAGACATAGGGAAAACCAATTCATCCAATGGCATTAAAACTTCAATTGCCTTGTTTTGAGTTTCAGCCTTATGGTAGCCTGGATGAATACCTTTTTTAAAGGTTAATTTACTCATATTAATCCCCCTTTATTTTATTTAATATTTTAAATTATATCATTTTATTACAAATAAATAAATATTTTTACTTTCATATTTGTATTCATCTTATATATTGTGAATTTTTATTCAATCACTCGTAGGGGTGATTTATATTTTTAGTTATTTTTTTCGTATAGTACTTGAATATTATCATTTACATACTCTTTAAGCCAAAGGATGACTTGTGTATTCTGAAGCATTGCCTTTTCTCCCAAAATTCCCTGTATTTCTAGGGTATCAAGCCTAAAAATTTTATCATCGTATTGATGCTGGTAAATATAGCGAATATGTGGATAGGCTATCATAAGTGTCATAAGGGTACTTCCTATATCACCTAAAGGTACCCGATCAATGTGGTTATAGCACATTTTAGCTATCACTATAGTTCCTTTACCTTCTTGACTATCAATTTTCAAATCTCCCACACAAAGCTCACAGCGTTGTGCTAGTAACGGTAATCCCATTCCTACTTTTCTTAATGTTCTACTTGTTACAAAAGGATTAGTCACCTCTTTTCGCATTGCCTCTGGCATCCCTTTACCATTATCTTGAACCTTAAAATAGAGCCAGTTCGCTTTCACATCTTCTGTAATGCTCATCATCACTTTTGTTGCACCTGCACGAATGCTATTTTCTGCAATATCTAAAAGATGTAATGACAAATCCTTCATAAATATCCCCCCATTAGAAATTCACAAAAAATAAGCTATCCTAATTTTTAGAATAGCTTATCCCTTATAAGTTCACCTTAGCATCTAGGTTTTACTTATTTTTTTAACACGCGTACCTTAATCATATTTTCAATACCTTGGATTTTTGCAACTTGCTCATCTGATACAGCGGTATCTGTATCAATTAAAGTATAAGCAAAATCACCACGGCTTCTGTTTGTCATATCTTGAATATTAATACCTGCCTGTGCAATGATATTTGTAATTTGACCAATCATGGCCGGTGTGTTTTTATGAATAAGTGCAAGACGATAGCTTGCAACCCATGCCATAGAACATGCTGGTAAGTTAACTGAATTTGTAATATTACCATTTTCTAAGTAATCTCTTACTTCTTTTACAGCCATCATCGCACAGTTATCTTCTGATTCTGTTGTTGAAGCACCTAAATGAGGAATTGTAATCACATGGTCATTATTCATCACTTCTTCTACTGGGAAATCTGTGACATATTTAGCCACTTTACCACTTTCAATAGCTGCAAATAAATCTTTGTTTTCAACAAGTGTATCTCTTGAGAAGTTAAGAATACGTACACCATCTTTCATCTTTCCAAAAGCATCTGCGTTTAACATATGTTTTGTAGAATCTAAAAGTGGCACGTGAATTGTAATATAATCTGATTGTGTAAGGAGTTCATCTAAGCTTTTAGCATGCACTACTTCTCTAGAAAGTCCCCAAGCTGCATCTACAGAAATATATGGATCATGCCCAATAACCTTCATACCAAGTGCAGCAGCTGCATTAGCCACCATGACACCAATCGCACCAAGACCAACAACACCAAGTGTTTTACCTAAAATTTCTTGGCCTGCAAAAGCACTTTTACCTTTTTCAACTTGTTTTGCTACATCTGCTTCTAATGTATGCGCCCAATTAATGCCACCGATAACATCACGAGAAGATAATAAAAGACCTGCAATAACTAACTCTTTTACGGCGTTAGCATTAGCGCCTGGTGTATTAAATACAGCAATCCCTTTTTCAGCGCATTCTGTAATTGGAATATTATTAACCCCAGCACCTGCTCTGGCAATAGCTTTAACACTTTCAGGAATTTCCATATCATGCATTTTAGCACTTCTTACTAAAATCGCATCAGCACCTTCTAATTGTTCGCTTACTGTATAGTTTTCATCTAATAGTGCTAAACCAGTTTTAGAAATCTTATTAAGTGTGTGAACTGTATACATTAATTATGCCTCCTTGTTTTCTGCTTCAAATTTTGTCATGAAATCTACAAGTTTTTGAACACCTTCAAGTGTCATGGCATTATAGATACTTGCACGCATGCCACCTACACTTCTATGACCTTTTAAGTTAACAAGACCAACTTCTGCTGCTTCTTTAACGAATTTTGCATCAAGATCTGGATTGCCTGTTACAAATGTTACATTCATTAATGAACGGTCTTCTTTAGCAGCTGTACCCTTAAAGAGTTCTGAGTTATCAAGATAATCATAAAGAAGCGCTGCTTTTTCACGATTTCTCGCTTCAAGTGCTTCTACGCCGCCTTGTGCTTCAATCCAGTCAAACATTAACCCTAACATATAGATACCATATGTTGGTGGTGTATTATACATAGAACCATTATCTGCCATTAGTTTATAATTAAGCATAGCAGGTACTTTCTCATCAGCATAACCAATAAGATCATTACGAATAATAACAAGTGTTACACCTGCAGGTCCTAAATTCTTTTGTGCTCCTGCATAAATAAGACCAAATTTAGAAACATCTATTTTTTCTGAAAGAATGCAAGAAGATAAATCTGCCACAAGTGGCACATCTCCTGTATCTGGGAATTCATTGAATTTTGTACCATAAATTGTGTTGTTACCACAAATATAGAAGTAATCAGCATCCTTTGTAAAGTTTGCTTTGTCTACTTTTGGAATATAGCTATAGCCATCAGCTTTAGATGAACCTACTACATTAATTTCCCCATATTTTTTAGCTTCTTTAAGTGCTTTAGATGCAAAAGCACCTGATTCAATATAATCTGCTTTCTTAGAATTTTTAAGTAGATTTAATGGAATCATTGCAAATTGTAGAGAAGCTCCACCTTGTAAAAAGAGTACTGTATAGTTATCTGGAATCCCCATTACCTTACGTAATTTAGCCTCTGCCGCTTCAATAATTGCTGCATAAGGTTTAGAGCGATGGCTCATCTCCATTACACTCATACCTGTATCTTTATACTCTACAAGCTCTTTTTGTGCTCTTTCTAATACTTCTAGTGGTAATGCTCCAGGTCCTGCTGAAAAATTAAATACGCGCATCACATTTGCCTCCTATATTTTTCTGTTTATTGTTGTATATTTTATTATATTTTGATATTAGTAAAATTATAGTTACTTTTTATAAATTAGTCAATATTTCACAAAACATTTTATTTAGATTTTGGGACAAATTATGACATGGTAGCTACCATAACTGCTTTAATCGTATGCATACGATTCTCCGCTTCGTCGAATACTACTGAATTTTTACTTTCGAACACGTCCTCTGTCACTTCATAACCTTTAATAGCTGGCAAGCAGTGCATAAAGAGTACATTGGGATTTTCTGTTTTGGCCATAAGCTGACTGTTTACTTGGTAAGGCTGCAGAAGGGTAATACGTTCTTTCGCCTTATCTTCTTCCCCCATTGAGAACCATACATCTGTATAAATAACATCTGCACCTTTTACTGCCTCTAAATCACTTGTAATCGTAACTGTGGCACCGCTCTCCTTAGCATAACCTTCACAAATAGCTACATGGTCCTTATCTGGCCATAACGCTTCTGGTGCTAAAATGACAATGTCTACACCCATTTTCGCACATCCAATAAGTAAACTATTAGCCATATTAAATCGCCCATCCCCTAAAAAAACAAACTTCTTACCTTTTAAACTTCCTAAATGCTCTTTCATTGTCATAAGATCTGCTAAAATTTGTGTAGGATGATAAAGATCTGTTAGGCCATTATAAACAGGTACCCCACTATATTTTGCAAGATCTGAAACAACTTCCTGTGAAAAACCACGAAATTCAATAGCATCAAAGAAACGGCCAAGTACACGTGCCGTATCAGCTACACTTTCTTTATGCCCCAGTTGAATATCATCTTTTCCTAAGTATTCAGGAAAGGCACCTTCGTCATTACAAGCTACCGTAAAAGCACAACGTGTACGTGTAGAAGGTTTCTCAAAAATAAGAGCTACATTTTTACCAGCTAAAAGATTACCCTTAATTCCCATTCTCTTCTTAGCTTTAAGCTCCTGCGCTAAATCTAATAAATATCCAATTTGTTCTGGTGTGAAATCATGTAATGTGAGTAATGATTTTCCTTTTAATCCAAACATAAGTTTACCTCCTGTATAATTATAAATTTACATGAATTTTTATTAATTATTATACAATTATACATGAGTAAAATATAAAAAACAATAATATTTCTTTATTTTTTATATTTTATTTAAAAACTCAAAACAGTAGTTCTAAATTCTAGAGTCCTACTGTTTTTCTATTCCCCTTTAAAATGCTTAAGACAAAATATTAAACCTACTAATCTTGCATCACAATATGTTCTATACAGCTTGACATATGTAATAGCTTATCTACAAAAAGTTATGCATAAAAACTAAATGGGCAATTTCATACTTTACCCCTATTTTTTAATAAACCTCTCTCATCACTGCTTATTCTGCTGTTTCTCCCATATGTACACCCCCACCTATAGAATAAAAAATATCTGCAAAAAAGCAGTAATGCATTTTTATACTAAAATACTTACTGCTTTTTTTCTTAGCCAAACTATATTATATTGTCAGTAGCATATCATACCAAACAGCTCCACCATGCACTGAAGCAGATACACCTAAATTTTTATAGCCAAATCGTTCATAGAAAGGAAGTAACGTCTCCTTACATGTTAAAATAACACCTTTTCGCTGATCATCTTTTCCTTTCGTAATCATTTGCTGCATGAGCAAACTTCCTATACCACAGTGACCATATGCTGGATGCACAGCTAAACTATAGATTGCCTGATAATGTCCAAGTGGGTTATGCAACCTAGCTTCTTCAAAAAGCTCATCATATATTCTTTCTTCATTAATAACTGCCCCATTAATGAAGCCAATTACTTCATCTTTATAAGTCGCTACAAAGAAATGTGTTTTGAAAGCTTCTATTCTTGTAGCAATAGCGCGCTTAGACGCTGCTTCTGCTGATGGAAAACATGTAGCTTCCACTGCTACTACTGCTTCTAAATCCGCCTCTCTGACTTGTCGTATAATGATTTCATTTATCTTTTTTGCATTATTCACGTTATGTCTCCTTATCCAAATATGTCTTTTTATTTTATATGAAAACACAAAATATTTAAACTCATTAAAATATTTCAATTATAAATTATACCATAGTTCCTTTTGCTTTCAAAAATGGTGTATTAATCATAGTATAATAAGCCTGAAAATGATTCCCCAACATTATAGGCCCAACCTATCTCACCTGATGACAATTGTAGCTTGTACCACCCGGTGTGATCTATGGCTAAAATTATTACACTTGTCGTTTCTGGACAAATCTGACTTTGACTACTAAAATCCTGTTTTTCATAAACAGTGATTGATGAATTTACAAATGCAGGCTTATGCATTTCATAATAAGGTGTTACCACCTTTTGAAGTTTATGTTTTTCATTTAAAATATAATCACAGTTATAGCAATCTGTTCCAACATCATCATTTCTTTCTAAAGCATGTAAAATACCATCCGAAATATAGTTACGTGCCCATGTATCATTAATATGACCTTCTACAGCCCCCATAAAAATGCCTTTTCCTTGATTATAGGTAAAAAAATAATCAACAGGGTCGCTACTTGATCCCATATCATAAATAACTAATTCTTTATACGCATCTTTCGGGTTAATATCTACAAGCCAAATTTGTGATACAAAAAAAACCTCTAATGTTTTAACTTTTTTGCCGTCAATCATCAATGTCATCTTATTATAATCTCCCCCGGCTTCTAATGGTTTACAAAAATACTTAATTTGCTCTACTTTGCCATCTCCATTTAAATCTATGCTAAAGGGACTATTAGCCTCATAAACTACAGTATCACAATAAAGTCTTTGTGCTGTACTTTGTACCTGCATCTGATCTTTTTCTTCTCTTAATACTTTTTCCCACCAATCAAGTAATGCTACATTATACTGCTCAGTCTCATTTAATTGAACCTGCGAAATCTCTTTATCTTTATTATACCATATCTTATTTTCAAAATATCTTGTATAGTTAGGGTCCGTTATTATCCCACCATGCCTTGCATAAATTTCATATTTTCCAATGCATGTCATTGTAATATTCCAATTTAACGCATAACTTTCTATCTTTTCTATATGACTATTAGGATACAAATAACTTGTTTTATCTTCAAGATAAATATTCGTTTCTTCTTCTTCCCATTTTTGATTTTCTATCTCTTCATTATATTTTTCTTCTTCTGCTATTTCTTGTGCTTGGGCTGCTGTAATAATTTTTCCCTGTTGATTCCAATTTGCAGCACCATATATATTCATGCCTAAAATTGAAATTCCCACTATTACGCCTAAACATATGGTCTGAATCCTTTTTAATCTGCACCACTTTTTCATTTCACATTCCCCCATTTGTTAAAATCATTAATATATATGATAGCTATTAATTATTCATTACCTCTATATTACAACTTTATTATAGAAAATCCCCAAAGTCTTTATATTATGCTTTTTAGTATCTACTCTTACTTAACTAAAAAACACCCAAGATATCCTCTAATATCCTAGGTGTTTTTTAGTTAAGCTATCTTCTAAAATGCTATACTTTTTTCAAATACTCTTCTAACCGACTTATAATCTTCAAAGTAAGCATCTGCTAAAACTTTTAATTTATTAATTGTTTCTTCTTTCGTACTATCTTGAATCGCCCAAACAGTCATGCCTGCTGCTTTCCCCGCCTTTACGCCATTTGGCATATCTTCTAAAACTAAGCAATTTTTAGGATTCATACCTAATCTTCTAGCCGTTTCAAGGTAAATAGCAGGATTAGGTTTTCCTACCTCCACCATGCATGAAGTGCAAATCACATCAAAATAACTTCTTATCCCTAAATGTAGTAAGGCCTTCTCAGTCATTTCTATACTATTACTTGTAGCAACTCCTATTTTTATATGTGCCTTAGAAAGCATTTCTAAAAATGCTAGTACATCTTCTTTAAGTCTTACTTGCTTTGTATAGAGTGCTTCACCCATAGCATTCCAAGTTGCTTTAATCTCTTCTACGGTCTGCGGCAAATGAAAACGTTCCTTGAAATACTTGGCAATTTCTGTAAAACTTTTGCCTTCTAATTCATCTAAATTATCGGGTACCTTTAATCCATATTGTCCAAGATAAGCGACTGTTACTTGTGGCCATACCCAGCTAGAATGAATTAAGGTACCATCTAGATCAAATAGGACTGCTTCAATCATGATTATACTTCTCCTTTAAGCTGCATCAACTCTTCTTTCGTAAGCTGACGATATTCTCCAAGTGCTAAATCTTCTGGCAAACTAAAGTTACCCATTTTAATACGTTTAAGGTATACGACTTCCTTGCCGATAGCTTGCACCATACGTTTAACCTGATGAAATTTGCCTTCTTTAATTGTCACATAAATCTCAGATTCTTCACCACTTGTAATGATTTCAAGTTTACCTGGTGCAAAAACTGTACCATCTTCTAAAGTCATGCCTGTTGCAAAAGCATCACAGTCTTCTGGCATAACCGCTCCTTTTACACGTGCATAATAAACTTTGTCCACATGCTTTTTAGGTGAAAGTAATTCATGGGTTGTTTTCCCATCATTAGTTAAGACTAAAAGACCTTCTGTATCTTTATCTAGCCTTCCTACTGGTGCTACATCCTTGTTACGGTCTTCTTCATCTAATAAATCCACTACTGTTGGCAGTTTTTTATCTTCTGTTGCTGTAATGTAACCTGCTGGTTTATGCAAAATAAAATAATAAAATTCCTGATAATCCATAATGCGCCCACCAATTTTAACGATAGCTTTTTCTGGATCAATACTTGTTTCTGGCTTTTGTACCACCACATCATCTACTTGTACTTTTTTACTTTTAATTAATTTTTGTACTGTACTTCTTGTGCCATATCCCACATGAACTAAGTACTTATCAAGTCTCATCTTTGCCATTTTTCGCTCCAATTAAAATATTTTTTTAACTTTCATTAGCCCATCATACGCCAAGATGCTGGATACTGATTCTTTAACATATTATTTTGTGCTTTTACCCAGCCTAAAGGATAACCTTGCATACATACAATATGCCATCCTTTTGTTGCTTCTATAAGCAATGTTTCCCCCTTTAAATAACGTTTCACCATTTCTTCATCTTCACCAATTTCAATAACTCTCTTAAACATCTCTTTAGGATAGGCTAAAACCATTGCCTGCGAAGGTTCAAAACGCTTACTTTTAATCTCACCTAGATAAAGTCCTGAACGTATTGCTCGAATCCCACTAAGATCTGGTGCTTCTTCTGGTAAAATATAAAGCTTTCCTTTTATTTCTTCCACTGAAGTATTTAAATCAATATACGTATGGGCCTCAATAAATTCTGCTGCTTCTTTATAATCCTTGATACATTTGCGACATTTAACCTGTGGCACACTTCCTTCACCTTCACCATGACGTTGAAGGAGACATACGAAATGTCCTTCACCTTCCATATGGTGTGGCCATAATCTAAGGGCACCTTTAAGTTCCTCTTTACCGCCACCTGGTACCCATTCTGGACATCCATTTGAAATACCACCTACACCTTTTAATGGTACAATACTAAAGTCCGGATTATTTTCTAAAAAGTTTTGAATCATACATTCGTCTTCCTCAGGTGAAAACGTACAGGTCGAATATAAAATCATCCCATTTGGCTTTAGCATTTTTACCACATTTTCTAAAATGCATTTTTGAAGATTACAGCAATGTTCTACGCCATGCGTTTCCCAGCTTTTAATAGCATCTTCACTTTTACGGAACATACCTTCTCCCGAACAAGGCGCATCAATTAAAATCTTATCAAAGTAATTCACCCACTTACTTGCAAGCTTCGGTGTATCTTCACTCGTTACAATAATATTTCTGGCTCCCCAGTTTTCTAGATTCTTAAGCAGTGCTCTCGCACGAGATGCACTAATATCATTGGATACAAGAACGCCGCTTTGACCCAGTTTAGCAGCAAGCTGTGTCGACTTCCCACCTGGTGCAGCACAAAGGTCTAGCACTTTATCCCCTTCTTCAATTGGCATATAGGCACCTGGTGACATGGCACTTGGTTCTTGAATGTAATAAAGCCCTGCATAATAATAAGGATGCTTTCCTGGTTTTTCATCACTGCCATAATAAAAACCTTCCTTACACCAAGGCACATTTTTCACTTCCTTAAAAGGATTGATTTTCTCCCATTCTTCTAAGCTAATCTTAAGGGTATTAATACGAAAACCTTGATATTTAGGCAAATCATAAGATGCCAAATAAGCATCGTATTCCTCTTTTAATAAGACTTTCATTTTATTTTCAAAGCTAACTGGTAATTTCATATTGTCTCTCCATTAATTTTACTGCTTGGTATTTGTGCAATTTCTACTGGTTTAAAGCCAATGTAATCTGCTGATACAAGTGTATACGTTATATTTTTGTAGTTTCCCTGCAATGCGTCCTGCCATGAGCTTTCATCATGTAAATGCCCATAAATCACCTTAGATACGCCATATTCTTCCAAAAGAGCAAGTAAAGGGGAATCTACAAATTTGTTATATGTAGGGGGATAGTGTAGCATCACCCAAATTTCTTTCATACCTCTTGCTACATTTAAGGAAAGCTTCAAGCGCTCTAACTCTCTTTGATAAAGCCTTTCATCTTCCATATCCCATTTCACCGTATTAGGGCTTATCCATCCTCTAGTGCCGCAAATTGCAAGTTCCCCTATAAAATAGGCTGTATTTTGAAGAAAATAAATAGATTCATACTGCCTATTTAATTTACCTGGACGGTCCCACCAATAATCATGATTGCCACGAATACATATTTTTTTGCCAGGAAGGTTTTCTAAAATATTTAAATCACTTTCTGCCTCAGCTAAACGCATAGCCCATGAAATATCACCGGGAATAAGTACATAATCTTCTTCTGTCACATATCTTTGCCAATTGGTTTTAAGTTGGGCCTCATGATCTCGCCACTTATCACCAAATATATCCATAGGCTTATGCATGCTACTGGATAAATGTAAATCTCCTATTGCAAATATTTTCATCTGTTTCTCCTCTAATCTCTATAGGCTCGCCTAATGTACTAAAAAATATTACTTATTACCGACAAACTTGTGTACAGCTTTTCCATTTAAATAATCACAAAGGTCACCTTGTACATAACCTTTTTCTGTCATTTCAGCTACAATATCATCATGGATTTTCCACCAACTTGTATTCCAATTAGCATATAAAGTATGTTCTTCTGGTGCACGCCCAATAATACGCTGAATAACAATATCTGGTGATAAATAACGCAAGAAAGTAATAACTCTTTCTTTATACGCTTCTAAGCTCACAAGTTCTAATTCACCTTTTTCATATTCTTTTGCTAGCTTTGTATTTTTCACAATATAAAGTGCATGGAGCTTTACATAATCCATACGCAGTGCACTCATACATTTAGCTGTTTCAATAACATCTGTCATATTATCCCAAGGTAAGTCTACAATAATATGTGTGCAAATCGTAAAGTGGGGGTAAGCTTTAATTTGCATCACAGCATCTAAATATTCCGCTAGACCATGCCCTCTATTAATAACCTCTAATGTTTTATAATTAATTGTTTGAAGTCCTAATTCAATGTTAACTGTCTTATTATATTTCCTAGACCATTCATCTAACGCCTCTAAATAAGCTTCATTAATACAATCAGGTCTTGTAGAAACTGCAATGCCTACTGCTTTTTCATGTGCTACTTGTTCTAAAACTTCTTCAAATGTTTCAAGTGGCATATAAGTATTGCTATAGTTCTGTAAATAGGGGATAAAGGCATTGGCCTTATACTTCTGACTAATTTTTTCAATATTAGCTTCTAATTGTATACGAATAAGTTCTTTATTGCTACGCATTTCATAACCTGCACCCACATCTCCACAAAATGTACATCCCCCATGTCCTGCACTTCCATCGCGGTTTGGACATGTTACAGGCAAATTAACTGGTATCTTATAGACCTTTTCTCCGTACTTTTCTTTTAAATAACTAGAGTATTTATGATAAACTTCCACTTAATGCTCCTCTTTTCTTATGTCTTTTGCAGCAAGTAATAAAATAGGTAAGGTACGTTCTATAATTTCATCACTTTGACTTATACTAATTGGATTTTCACCAAGACCACATTCAATTGTAAAACCAGGCTTCTTAAAAGTTTTTATAAACCAATCTTTATAACCACCCGATGCTGCTAGGGGATCTGGTTCTTCTAGTATATAACCACTAACCTCCTCAAACATTTTAGCATATTCCTTGGCAGTTGCAACATACTCATTGTCATAAGTCCAATAAATTACTTCACCTTGGGTATGATAAGCTAATACTAAATCATATTGTTGTCTCCTTGTCAGGTCTGCAAGAGCCTTACTTTCTGGCTCACTTTCTGGAAATGGTCCTTGATAATACGCAAAATAAGGCGTATGCACCTTTGTAATATGCTGATAGGCTAAAAAACCCGCATCATAATTGCGATTTAAATCAACACCTCTTGCATTTGCCTTCCACCTCGTGAAATCAGGATTTCCTTCATTCCACTTTAAATGTGCCTCGGTAAAATACTGACTTTTTTTACCTTCTAAAGCCAGCATTACACCATCTGGATTGACCATAGGTACAAAATCGTAGGTTACCCTTTGCAAAAGCGTTTTAACTTCCATACCATATAAGCTTTCCCCATTTTTTAACGCACTACACAATATTTCAATACATCGCATCAAAATAAATGTAGTAATCCATTCATTACCATGATGACTGGCATTAATATGTATCTTTCTAGGTCCACAACCTAATCTCAGAGCATAGAGCGGCAATTGATTGACACTCTTTCCAATCGTATAGATTTGTAAAAATGGATAACACTTATTAAGAGTAATCATTTGCCACTTTAACGAAATAAAGTCATAACGTTCACGCGTCAATTGTATAATTTTTTTTTTCATAGTGACCTCACTTAAATACTTTTACTCTAGTATATGATTTTTTCCTTAGATTATGTTTTCACTTCTTAAATGCTTATACTTATAATTTTATGATTTTATCGTGCATAAAAAAGAATAATCCACACATAATAAAGGTATCATCTTGCTTCGCTATAATAAAAGAAAGGGTGGTTACTTAGATTATGAAATCTAGAACTTGGGATTATATCGCAATTACACTCATCATTATTGGAGCAATTAACTGGGGGCTTGTTGGATTTTTCCAATTTGACCTCGTCGCCTTCTTATTTGGTGGTATGAGTTCATGGATTAGTCGTGTAATTTATGCTGTTATTGGTATCGCTGGCATTTATTGCTTCACACTCTATGGACGTGTTTACGATCAACCTTATTCTAATAACTAATCACATTAAAACCACTTTTTAAAAAGTGGTTTTTTTATTTTTAGTATCACCCCTCACTTCTTAATTATAATTTTTATAAATTTTTCATAAAAATTAAGTTATTTTCAAGCGTTACTTGAATAAATATAATAATAAAATAAAATTTTAAGAGGTGATGTGCTATGATAAAGATTATTACAGGACAAACAGGAGAAGGAAAAACAAAATTGATGATTGAAGAAGCTAATGCCACCGTAAATAGCTTAACTGGGCATGCCGTTTATATTGATAGCTGCAACAATCATCGTTTAGCACTTTCTCATCATATTCGCTTGGTAGAAACATGTAGTTTTGATCTTAAGTCACAACAACATTTCTTTGGTTTTTTATGTGGCCTTTTAGCATCTAACCATGATATTCAAGTTGTTTTTATTGATGAACTTATTAAAATCACCCACTCTAGTCTAGATGAGATAGCTAAAATATTTGAGCAAATAAAAGTGCTTTCTCATGAGTTTAATGTTGATTTTGTGATCGGAACTTCTTGTAGTAATGATGAATTACCTAGTCAAATGGCACCTTACCTCATCGCCTAAATAAATAACATAGATAATACTATGTTGTGCGTAAAGGCTTTCAATCTCCTTGCGCATATAAAAAGAAAGTGTACCCCGAAAGGTAGAGACTAAAAAAAGGTCTCTACCTTTTTTGATTTTCATGTTACTATATATCAGACTAATAACGGAGGTACATTATTTATGGCAGGAATACGCTTTACACGAGAACAAAGAAATTTATTATCAACAAACCCAAATATTAAAAAGGTAATAGATAAATCTATTACTTATGCAGAAACATTTAAATTACTCGCTATCGATGAATACGCTAAGGGTAAAATTCCTCATGAGATCTTTAAGAATGCCGGCATTGACCCTAGTATCATAGGTTCTAAGAATCCAGCACGATGTTTAGAACGTTGGCGTATATCATATTTTAAAGACGGTTCAAGGGGCCTTATGGGGGAGAAACGTGGCACTTCAAATTCAGGTAGGCCAGTTACATCTGAATTATCATTAGAAGAGAAATTAAAACTTGCTGAAGCTAAAATTGCATATTTAGAGATGGAAAATGAATTTCTAAAAAAGTTAGACGAACTAGAAAGGAGGATGAACAAGTAGTATTATTAAAACCATGCCATAAATATAACATTATCTTTCAACTTTATAATAAATATAACAATAGTAATCGTTTGAAAAGAGTCAACCAGAAAATAACTATAAAAGATCTTTGTATGTTAGCTGAGGTAAGTGAGTCTGGATATTATAAATGGCTAAAGAATGCTCAGTTACGTGATATACGACTTAAAAATGAATTAAGAGATTTTCTATTAATCAAAGAAATTTTCGAGAAAAAACGAAACTGCTAGATTTAGAACAATTATTATGGAACTTTTATATCAGCATGATATCATTATGAACCATAAAAAAGTAATTCGACTTATGAATAAGTATAACTTAAAATGTAAAATCAGAAAGACTAAAAAGTATGGAGGTACCTTTGAAAAAGACCGTATTCAAAATACCTTTAATAATCATGTTAACACAGTATTTGATAGCCAAATACCATCTCAAGTATTCCATACTGATATTACTTATATTAAATATGCACATGGTAGAAAAACTGCTTATTTATCAGCTATAAAAGACCAAGCAACACGTGAGATTCCAGCTTATGCAATTTCAGAATCCTTAGAATTAATGAAAATGCGATTATACACAGCGATCAAGGGTTTCATTATACAAGTAATTATTATAGAACAAAAATAGAAGAATTAGGTTTAATAGGTTCAATGTCACGAAGAGGGAAATGTGTAGATAATGCACCAATAGAAACATTTTTTGGACATATGAAAGATGAAATAGAATTTAAAAAGCTTGAAACATATGAAGAAGTAGTCAGAGCGATACAACAATATATTTATCATTATAATAATACAAGACCACAATGGACATTAAAAAAGATGACTCCGATACAATATCGAAATCATCTTTCTACTTTTTTGTACTCTACTTTATAGGGTACACTTTCCTTTCTAAAGACGATATAGATCTTTCTACTACTTCTTTAAAAATGCATATACTATACCCTACAACCTCATAATCTCTGCCAACTACAGGGATACCTTCTACATTTAAATCTTCACCTAATGGTAGGTGACTATCCACAATTCTTACCCAGTGATTTTCTCCTGGAGGTAGTTCAAACCTTAAATTTTCATGATATAAATTAGCTACTACATACAGAGATTCCTCTCCTTGAATATGCCATGCAATACTTCTAGAGTAATACGACCAATCTGGCTGTCCATAATGAATACCATGCCACGTCACTTTATATTTTCCTTGTGTTATGAAATATTTCAGTTGTTTTCTTACTTTAATAAGACCTTTTGTGAACGTATAAAGCTCTGCTTCAGAAATTAATTGGTCCCAATCCACCCACATACCTTCATGATTTTGGCAAAAAGCATTATTATTACCACCCTGACTTCTACCAATTTCATCGCCCATCAAAAGCATCGGTACACCTTTTCCCATAAGCAACAAACACATAGCATTTTTAGTTGCTACGAGGCGTCTTCTTAAAATTCCTTGGTCTGTTGTGGCACCTTCAGCCCCCCAGTTATAACTATAATTGGCATTATTACCATCCCGATTGCCTTCGCCATTTTCTAAATTGTGTTTATTGTTATAACTACATAAATCTCTTAAAGTAAAACCATCATGTGCTGTAATAAAATGCAGTGTATGTGTCTCACCTTTTTGCGGATCAGCAAAATAGATTTCTTTTCCTAACATACAGTCCGCCACAGACTTTACAATACCTTGGTCTCCCTTTATAAACTTACGCATTGTATCTCTAAAGTAATCACTCCATTCCCTAAAAGGATACGGCATACGCCCTACATCATAGCTTCCTTTGGCATCCCAACTTTCTGTTATCAGTTTCACATTTGATAAAATTGGGTCTGCTGCAATTTCATGTAAAAGTGACTCTTTCATCCATTTCCCTTCATAATCTTGCCCTAAGATTGATGCCAAATCAAATCTAAAACCATCTACTCCCATACAAATAACCCAATATTTCAAGCTATCTAAAATGAGCTTTTTAACTACAGGATGATTTGTATAAAAAGTATTTCCAGTACCCGAGCAATTTCGAAAATGACCCTGATGATCAAATTTATAATACGTATGAGGACTTAAAAGTTTATAACTACAAGGTTCACCATTTTCTCCGCCTTCACCTGTATGGTTATAAACCACATCTAATATAATCTCTAAATCCATTTCATGAGCTGCTTCTACTAACGCCTTAAATTCCTTATAGGCCGCATAGCCATCCTTTTCAACGCTATACCTTTCATCTACTGCAAAAAATCCTATTGTATTATACCCCCATCGGTCTTCTAATTTTTCTCCTGTATTTGGATTCGTGTTTTTAATTGTATAAGGAAACCATTTAAAGACCGGTAGTAACTCTAGCGTAGTAATCCCTAATGATTTCAAGTAAGGTAACTTTTTAATAAGCCCAACAAATGTGCCTTTTTCCTCTTCGGCAATACCTGATGATTGATGTCTTGTAAAGTGTCCCACATGCATTTCATAAACAATTGTATCCTTCCACGGAATATATGGTCTTGCACTTTCACTTGGTTTATAACCAATGACAATATTATAGTAACCATGTTCTTCACTAGTAATATTATTTGCACCATAGGCATAAGGATCCAGCAAAGCTTTTGAGACATGCCCGGACTCATCAATTATACGCCAAATATACCCCATTCCTTCTTGGACATCACTTACTTTTATATAAAAAATATGATTTTCCACATGCTCTTCGCGATTTAATATGACTTTTTTTACGCATAAACCCTGAGGCCCATTAGTATAGATCTCTAACTGCATTTTTGCAGCTACATCAGAGAATATACCAAAGTTGGCACCCATTCCATCCACAGTACATCCTAGTATAGGGCTCCCCTTACTTATTTCATACATTGTGTTGCCTCCCATATTAATATCTATCTAAATTTTCACTTTTTTCTATCACATTAACATTTTACATGATGAAAAGGCTTTTTTCTAGATGTTTTCTGATTTTTTATCTTAGGTCTTGAAATCATTCTACGCTTATGTTAATATAAAATCTAACTAAATAAACACAAAAAACGATGATAAAGGCTTAGTAGTAAATAAATAGTTTTTCAGAGAGTGTGTGGTTGGTGTGAACGCATATATATTTATTTTATGAATTACAACTTTGGAGTTGCGTGTCCGGCTTGCCCCGTTATCGGCATTGAGGCAAACCTTTTGGTTTGTAAATTAAGGTGGTACCACGGGTTAACTCGTCCTTAGGACTTGAGTTAACCCTTTTTTATGTGCAAATTTCACCTAAAGAAAAATATAGGAGGTTTCATAATGAGAAACGTATATGATGTTTTATTAGAACGTGGTTTTATTGAGCAAACCACACATGAAAATGAAATTCGTGAACTTTTAGGAAAGGAAAAAGTTACTTTCTATATCGGTTTTGACCCTACTGCTGATAGCTTACATGTAGGTCACTTTGTAACAGTTATGGCTATGAGTCATATGCAACAAGCTGGTCACCGTCCAATTGCACTTTTTGGTGGTGGTACAGCTATGGTTGGTGATCCAACTGGTAAAACAGATATGCGTAAAATGATGACAACTGAAATCATTGACCATAACGTAGAATGCTTCAAAAAACAAATGTCTCGTTTCATCTCTTTTGAAAATGACAAAGCCATTATGGTAAACAATGCAGATTGGCTTCGTAACTTAAATTACATTGAATTCTTAAGAGAAGTAGGTGTACACTTCTCAGTTAATCGTATGCTTACAGCAGAATGTTTCAAACAACGTCTTGAAAAAGGTTTATCTTTCTTAGAATTCAATTATATGCTTATGCAATCTTATGACTTCTTAGAACTTTACAGACGCTATAACTGTAAATTAGAACTTGGTGGTAATGATCAATGGTCTAATATTCTTGGAGGCGTTGAACTTGTAAGAAGACTTCATGGGGAACAATCATTTGGTATGACCTTCTCTCTTCTTACAAACAGTGAAGGTAAAAAAATGGGTAAAACAGAAAAAGGTGCTGTATGGCTTGATCCTGAAAAAACATCGCCTTATGAGTTCTATCAATATTGGCGTAACGTAGCAGATGCTGACGTTAAGCGCTGCTTATCACTTCTTACATTCATTCCAATGGATGAAGTAAATGCACTCACAAATGTTGAAGGTGCAGCAATCAATGCTGCTAAAGAAAGACTTGCCTTTGAAGTTACAAAAATCGTTCATGGCGAAGAAGAAGCTACTAAAGCACAAACTGCAGCTAAAGCTCTCTTCATGGGTGGTGCACACGGCGGTTCAATTCCATCAACTGAAATAGCACAAGCTGACTTTGCAGAAGGTATAGATATCTTAACGCTTCTTCAAAATACAAAACTTGTACCATCTCGTTCAGAAGGCCGCCGCCTTGTTACACAAAATGGTATTAAAGTAGAAGGTACACCTATTACAGATCCAGCTACCCTCATCACAGCTGATATGTTTAAAGACGGTGAACTCATGATTCAAAAAGGTAAAAAAGTATTCCACAAAGTAATCCTTGCCTAATCTAAAATACTTATCCAAAGCTGAGGTTGATTCCTCAGCTTTGGATAAGTATTTTTAATATTTTTATTACTCTTACCTCATCACCCTCATAAGAATATAGAAAGCACTTGCCAAGATATTACTTTCTACATTCTATGTAATATGAAAGTGGGATATTATACCGGAAACCTTCACCAGTACAATTCCCCACTTTCATGTTTTACCAAGTGCGATAAATTCCATCACCCTTCATTTCAATAACACCTTCTTTCATGAGCCTACCTGCTGCACGTTTAAATGCTGCTTTACTCATGTGTAGAAGAACTTTGATTTCTTCTGGTGAGCTTTTGTCATGTACCATGAGTTTACCATCATGTTTTTCAAGTTCTTCCATTAAAAACCTCACATCATCTTCCATTTGGAAATGAGCAGGTTTTCTCAAACTTAGTTCTAATTTACCATCTGCCTTTACTTCCTTCACACGAAGCTGTAATACTTCACCTTCATAATGTTTGCCATAAAGTTCTTTCGTAGGAATTAGTCCATGATAACGATTATCCACTGCAACAAAAGCACCAAAAGCTTCCTTAATACTATAAATTGTTCCCATTACCTCATCATTAGCTTTATATGGCGTATGACAACTTAAGGCTTCATATATTTTCATAGTCGCACAAAGCCTATCGCTTTTGTCAACATACATTGTTACGAAATGTGTTTCGTCCTTTTTAATTCTCCCTATCTGCTGCTTAAACGGCAAAAATAAATCTCTTTCCAATCCCCAATCTAAAAAGGCACCAATATGATTAACACTTATTACCTTTAAAGAAGCTACTTCACCTATTTGCAACTTAGGTTTTCTAAATGTTGCTACCTTCTGATCTTCTGAATTGCGATATACAAACACTTCAACAATGTCTCCTTCTCTTAACTTTTCATCTTTCTCATAAAGTAAGATATCCGCTTCAGTTACTTCATTTGGACTATTTAAATAAATACCGTCTGGCGTACATCGCTTAACTTGTAACCTTTGAATTTTACCAACTTCCATCATCTCTGTCTCCTTCATCTCTACATTGTCTAAGCCATTATACCTTACTTTTTCTTATTCGCCTAGCATCCTTTATTTTTTCCATAAAGTGTTATAGTTTCTAAGATTTATGTCGATGTATATAATATATTGCGTTTTGAAAGGATTTAATATGAAAGAGAAAAAACATTTTTTACAAAAGCCTATTTTTAAAACACTAGGTATTATTATAGGTATCATTCTATTTTTATTTTTTAACAGCTTGCTTATTAAGCTCAATCAAACAGATGCAGCCAATGTAGACTTAGGTTGGATTGTCTATAACCGATCTGCCTTATGTGGTATCATTGCCCAGCTTCAAGTTGTTACTTTAGTAGGTTTAGTTGTTCTTTTTGATAAACTTGGTTATATCACCTGTGTGACACTATGCATTGGTGCTAGTCTTTATAACTTAATTCCTATTATCTTTATGGGAAAGTTAAACTCGCTTACAGGTATTATTATCTTAGTAGGTACACTTACAAGCACGAGTATTATTTATAAATACGGCAAACAATTTAAGCTCAAAGTACTAGAAACAGTCATGCAAAAAGAAGCGCTTCATAAAATGGCTTTTTATGATTCTTTAACAGGTCTTGCTAATCGTCGAAAAGTTCTAGATACACTTAAAACTATGACAACCCTAGATGATACAAAACATGCCCATTTTGCTGTTGTTTTTATTGACATTGACAACTTTAAAAAAATTAATGATGCAGCTGGTCATCAAAAAGGTGATGAAATCTTAAAGTTAGTTACAGGATGCTTGAAAAATTCAATTCACCCTGATGACTTATTAGGTCGTTTAGGTGGTGATGAATTTGCACTTATTGTCAGAAGCAAACAAGACGAACGTGAACTTTTAAATTATGTTGAAGCATTAAAAGATACTGTTATAGAAGAAATGAATACCTATAATAATCCATTTTTTGTTTCAGCTAGCTTTGGAATCTCTTTATATCCTAAAGATGCCAAATCAGCGGATCAGCTTCTTAAATATGCTGATACAGCTATGTATGTCGCTAAATCAGCTGGTAAAAATCAAGTACAGTGCTTTAACCAAAAAATGCATGATGAACTTATACACAAAATCACACTAGAAAATCATCTCAAGAATGCTACTAAAAATAATGAACTTTCTCTTGTGTATCAACCACAATATACAAGTGGTCATAAACAGCTTCGTGGTTTCGAAACACTTATTCGTTGGCATTCACCTGAGCTAGGTTTTATATCACCTGCAGAATTCATTCCTATTGCTGAAGATACAGGACTTATTGTTCCTATCGGTGAATGGGTACTACGTACTGCATGTACAACTTTTAAACAATTAATGGACACATATCATTTTAGTGCTGTACTCTCCATTAATATTTCAGTTAATCAAATGATTGATCCTAACTTTATAAAAATGTTTGAGACAGTTTTAGAGGAAACACAATTTCCACCACACTGCTTAGAAATTGAAATCACTGAATCAATTTTCATTTCTTCTAAAGAACATATTATTAGCTTACTTAATCAGCTTAAACAAATGGGCATTCATATTGCCTTAGATGACTTTGGTACAAATTATGCTTCCTTAAGTTACTTGCAAGAACTCCCACTGGATATTATAAAAATCGATAAATCTTTCGTAGATCCAATTGTAGATTCGAAAAAGCAAGAACATCTTGTAGAAGCCATTATCTCTATTGCACAAAGGCTAGATTATAAAGTTGTAGCCGAAGGTATTGAAGATGACGAGCAACTTAACCTCCTTAAATCACACGGTTGTGACTACATTCAAGGTTATTTATGGGGACGTCCTCTACCACTTGACCAAATCACTGAACTTTTACAACAACTTAAATAATAAAAAGAAGGTATCACAAAATTGAGTGATACCTTCTTTTTATTATTATCCTAGTAATTGTGCAATAACACCTCTCAATTTATCTTCAAACTGTCTATCCATTTCAGGTGTGCGCTTGTGAGGTTCTTTTCCACTTATGCGTTTACCGCTTCTTCTAGCTTTCTTACGTAAGTGCCTTTCAAATAACATTTGATCAATATTATCCCTTGTATATTCTTTGCCATTTTGATGAAGTGCTCTTGCCTTCTTCCCTAATGCCATAGCTGCTACACCATAATCCTGTGTAATAATAATATCACCTTGTTTTAATGCACTAATTATTGCAAAATCTACTGCATCCACTCCTGGTGTAATTCGAATCACCTGTCCGTAGCTCACATGCATTTCATGGTTCATATCACAATAAAACACTACTTCTATCCCTATCTCTTCAGCTACTTTTCCCACAATATTTGAAACAGGACATCCATCTGCATCTACTAAAATTCTAAACATTTCATTACACTCCATATTCTCATTCTGCTTATATAACATACTTGTTTATATTACTTATTTTTTATATTGTAATAGATTAATATATTTTATACAACAAGAAAGGTGTCACTAGACTAACTCCTCTCATTTAGTCTAATAACACCTTATATGATTTAAATTTTACAACTATCCTCTGATTTCATCAGCTGTACGAATTTTAAAGTTTTTAAAGATGAAGTATCCTAAGAAACCTGCAAATACACTTACTGCAATACAACCTGCTGCTGCAATAAGTACTTGCATTGGTGGGTTGTAAGCAAACATTACTGCAAAACCTGCAATAGGTGTTGCTGTACCTGGTGTCATATTTGTAAGACCCATAAGCGCGATGATAATACCACTTAATGCACCACCAATGAAGTTAGTTACATAAACCGGAATTGGATTTGCACTAATTAAGTCTGCCTGTGTTAAAGGTTCGATTGCTACGGCAATTGTATCTTTTTTAGAACCAAATTTCATTTTGTGGAAGAATACAAAGTTCATAAATGAAGAACCAAATACTGCAAGGGCACCGATTGCCATTGGTACACCTGTTAACCCAAGCATTGCTGTTAAAGCCATTGAACTAAGTGGTGCTGTTGCTACTACAGTCATAATACCACCCAAAATAATTCCCATTACAATTGGACTTGCTTCTGCTGAAGAAATTAGTACTTGCCCGATGTTTAATAATGTTGCGTTTACAACTGGTGTCATGCCTTGTGCAATTAAACGTGCAAGTGGTGCTGCCACTAAGATAATTACGATAAGATCAAGACCTGCTGGAATTTTTTTCTCAAGGAATTTAACAACGTAAGAAATTAAATAACCTGCAATAAAGCCTGGTAAAATACCAAAACCAGAAACTGCAAGACCAGTTAATACTGCATATACTGGTGATACACCAAGTGCAAGTGGTACTAAGATAGCTGCTGCCACACCACCTAAGCTACCATTAGCATCTCCTACACTTTGTAAGAAACCAAGATTTAATACACCACCAAAGAATGCTGAATGAAATGCCTCTACTAAGAAGCTTGCACAAGCTGCATTTGCTAAAGCCCCCATGGCCTTCATCCCATTCGGCGCTTTATAACTAAATAATGTAAATAACCCTAATACTACAAGCAACAATGCTGTTCCAACTAAAATATCCATTTTTATGCCTCCACTATGCTGTCTAAGTTGTGTTTTTTTATCTATATACTATAGTTCTATTAATTACTACCAAATACTTTATTCTTAAGTTTGATACCTGTTGGTGTAATGGCCACACCACCTAAAGCTGTTTCACGTAATTCTTCTGGTAAACCTTTTCCTACTTTATACATTGCTGATAACGCATCATCAAAAGGAATATGTGATCCTACACCTGCCATAACTAAATCAGCAGTTGCTAATGCACTTACGGCACCTGACGCATTACGCTTTGCACAAGGAATTTCTACAAGTCCTGCTACTGGGTCACATACTAAACCAAGTACATTTTTAAATACAATAGCCCCTGCTTCGAAGCTCATTTGTGGTGTGCCACCCATTAATTCTACAACTGCACCTGCTGCCATAGCTGCTGCCGAACCACATTCAGCCTGACATCCACCTTCTGCACCTGCAAAAGTAGCATTTTGACCAATAATTAAACCAATTGCTGCTGCTGCAAAAAGTCCCATGATGAGTTCATCATCTGTTTTATTAAGTTGTTCACCTGCTGTTAAAATAACGGCTGGCAAGATTCCGCATGAACCAGCTGTTGGACATGCTACAATTTTTCCCATTGCCCCATTTACTTCTGATGAAGATAATGCCATTGCCATTGCTTTGATAATACCATCACCCATTAAGCTTTTACCTGAAGAAAGGTAGTTTTGAAGCTTAAAAGCATCCCCACCGATAAGTCCACTTAAAGAGTAAACTGCTTTTTCTCTCCCAAGTGTTGCCCCTTCACGCATAGCTTCAAGTGTTAATTTCATTTGTGCCATTAAGGTTTCTCTTGAAACATTCTTATCTTCCATTTCTCTTTGAATAGCATATTCACTAAGTGTAATATTGTGTTCTGCACAGATTTGAACCATTTCTTCTGCTGATCTAGCAATCTTCATTTTGAGCCCCTCCTAATGGATTAATAAGAATAACGCGTTTAACGCCTTCAATTTGTCTAATATTTTCAATAATGTTTGATGAGATATGCCCATCAACTTCTACTGTCATTGTAGCACCTTGACCTTTTTGACTACGTACAAGTTTCATAAATGCAATGTTGATTTTATCTTCATAGAATAAAGATGAAACTTTTGCAACAGTTCCTGGTCTATCTTCGTGGCAAGTAATAAGTGTTGCATACTCACCTGTGATTTGTACTTGATTACCATTGATTTCATTGATTTCAATAAGCCCTCCACCAATCGAAGAACCTAATACTTCCCACTCTACATCCATTTCATCTTTAATTAAAAATTTAACTGTATTTGGGTGAACTTGTCCTAAATCAGCTGGTGTAAATTCTATTTGAATGCCTTCTTTTTCTGCGATACTTAATGCATCCCTAAGTCTCACATCATCTGGATTCATTCCTAAAATACCCGCTACTAACGCACGGTCTGTCCCATGCCCTCTATAAGTTTCTCTAAAAGAACCATGTAATAAGAAGTTAACCTCTTTAATTTGTCTACCGACAATAGTTCTTGCCATTTTACCTAATCTTGCTGCTCCTGCTGTATGAGAGGAAGATGGCCCAATCATAATAGGTCCTAAAACATCAAATACGCCAACATTAGCCATTTGTAAATCCCCTTTCAAAGAAAATATTATAAGCACTTATAGTATGATACTACCCGTACTTCTTTTTATAATTTTTATGTCAACCTTTTCACAACTTGATTATATCTCATGTTTTACCATTTGTACAGCTTTTTTTCAAAAAAATGTATTTCTCATCATGCTTTTTTAATTTTTATTGTGCATATTACACATAAAAAAGATGCGGAAATTTTTAAAAAAACAGATTATTAAATATATATGAATCTTCAAACTCTGTATACATTGTTAACTTTATAACATTGTATTAATTCAATCGCATCATGAACTGCTTCTGCAATCTTATGCGCTTCATCTAAACTTTGACTACCCTCTGCAGTAATTTCAATACCAACATGTATTTTACCACCAACTAACCACGATTTAATTGGGTCGACTCCTTCTTATGCCTTAATAATTATTTTCATTTGCTCAACAACTGTTTTATCACAAAATCTATCGACCAACTTATTGATAGCATCTTTAAAAATATCAAAAGCTGCCGTTCCAATAAACATACAGATTACCACGCTAGCTATAGGCTCTAATATCAAAAATCCCATACGTGCTTCTAATATACCAACAAATGCACTAATCGACGATAAGGCATCTGAACGATGGTGCCAAGCATCCGCCATAAGTGCCCTAGAATTAATCTTTTTAGCAACTGTTCTTGTAACCAATACATCCATTCTTTTACTACAATAGATACAATTGCAGCAATCAATGCCAAATTTCCTGGTATCTCAAACTTACCGTATTGTCCGCCTATAATCTTTTCTACATCTCCAATAGCTATTCCAATACCAGTAACACATAATACCACTGCCAGAATAATTAATGCTACATATTCTGTACGCTCATGCCCATATTGATGCTCTTCATCTAACTTTTTAGCTGCAATATTTACACCCACAATTACAATCAATGTACTAAATATATCTGAAGCTGAATGAACTGCATCTGAAAGCATAGCACCCGATTTAGCTACTATACCTGCTAATAACTTAAACAAAGATAAAATAAGTTTAACAATAATACCCGCTGCTGAGACCCTCATAACAATCCTTTTGCCTTCTGAGGTTGTCGACACTTTTGGTCGTCCTTTTTGATTTGTTTCTTCCATACTAAGTTACCTCCATAAAATAAATTTGCGTAGATAGCTCTATGGCACTTACAAAGTCTCTTTAATAGGTATAAAAAAACACCTATGAGACAATAAAGTAAACTACTGTCCCACAGATGTCCTAATTTTCATCTCTGCCACATATTGCGGCTCAACCCCATGAATTAAAATTGACTTTCAATCCATCGCCTGCTCAGCTTGTACTGTAGATTTATATGCAGTGCAAAGAGTAATTTTATATTATACTATATAAAATCACTTTAACAAATAATATAAATACGCAAAGTTTTTAATTGTACCTTAGTATTTTAAAATATATTCTCATCCACCTAATGTAACATCTTGATGCCTATACCATTTAAGAGCTGCCTCAAACTGACTTTTTTCAAATTCTGGCCACATCTTATCAATCGTATAAAAATCTGCATAAACAGCTTGCACAGGCAAAAGTCCCGAAAGTCGTGTGTGCCCTCCCCATCTTACCACAAGATCTATCCTAGAAATATCATGCGAATGAATCATTTGATGAATATCTTTATTCTCTTGATTTGTTTCTAATATACCACTTAAATCCCATTCCCACCCATAATTTACCAAAAAATTAACTCTTATCTGCTCTTCACCTAAAGATGTCCTTTCTTTTGTATAAGGTATTAATTCTTCAGGGAACATTGGAGATTTTGTATTTCCTACAACTAATAAACCTACGTTTTCCTTTTGAATCATTTTTACAGCCTCTACACAAGCTTTAGTAAAACTTATAACCTGTTCTTTAGGCCTTTTGCAGTTGTCCATTGTAAATCCATAATATGTTATTTCTGAAATGCCATAACTTTTTGCAAGACGTAGTACTTCTACACCAGGATTTAATCCATGATTATAACCCGCGTGTTTCTCATAGCCTTGTTCTTTTGCCCAACGTCTATTACCATCTGGAATAATGGCCACATGCCTAGGAACTCTCATATTATCACTCTCCTACTGCAGTATTATGAGCAATAATAATTCTTCTTAAACATCCTGCTAAGTTTATCCAATCTTTCTTGTTTTTGTATTAATATCATAATTCAAAAATTTAATTTTACATTCTAAGAAAAATATACTATAATGAATAAATATATTAATATTTATGTCATCTTAGCTTAATATTTATTAATATATTCTTAATTTTTTATTTCAACTAAGGAGATTTTACATCATGTTAAAACATCTTAAACGCTGTCTAAGCTACATAATTTGCTTAGCTATGATCTTAGGGATATTTAGTTTAATCCCTACGCCTCTTTCGGCAACTTCTAGACTTACACTTACAGATAGTGGAGCATGGTTTGAAACTGCTTATGCTCAGTGGTCTAAATATAATGGTGCTTCTAGCTATAATGTCTACTACAAATTAAGTTCATCAAACACTTATACAAAAGTTGATGCTGAACTTGTAAGGGGAACACGTGTAGATATTCCAGGTCTTAAAGGAAATACCAATTATACGATTAAAATTGTACCTGTTGTCTCTAATAAAGAAGTAACAAGCGCTGCAGCAAGCTTCACTGTAACACCTGCTGCACATGACCGCTCAGGGTACGCTTTCTTTAATGGTAAAACTACAGGTGGCTATAATGCTGATGGTAGCGTACCTAGTAATGCCAATATTATTTATGTTACAGAACAAACTAAAGATACAGTTAAACTAAATGGTTATACTGGTATTGCTAATATTTTTTCTGAAGCTGCTAGAAAAAATGATACAACACCTTTGATTGTACGTTTCATTGGTTCTGTAAGTGTTCCTAAAGGTGCAACTGCTTATCCAGATAATATGCTCAAAATCAAAGCGGCAACTAATGTCACTTTAGAAGGTATTGGGCCTGACGCCAATATTGCAGCATGGGGGTTATGGTTCCAAAAGTGTAGCAATATTGAAATCAGAAACTTAGATTTTTATTGGTATCCTGAAGATGCCATCGGTTTTGAAGCAGATTCTTCAAGAGTATGGATTCATAACAATAATATTCGTATCGGTCATCAAGATAATCCTCGTGAATCTGATAAGGCCCATGGTGATGGTGGTACAGACTTTAAATATACTGACTATGTAACTGTTTCCTATAATCACTACCAAGGTGCAAAAAAAACCTCGCTTTGTGGTTTAAAGGAAAATAAGACCTATCGTCTAACATTCCACCATAATTATTTTGATCAAACAGGTTCAAGAACACCTCGTGTACGTTACTTCGACATCCATATGTACAATAATTACTATAATGGTATTTCAACTTATGGTATTGGTGCTTCTGTGAATTCCAATATCTTCTCCGAAAATAATTACTTTGAAAACACTAATCGTCCAATGGTTATTTCAATGCAAGGTAATGGTGGTACAACCTTCTCCAGTGAAAATGGTGGTACAATTAAAGCTTATGGTAATAAAATCGTTAACTGTACAAATTACAAACCTGGTGTTGATTATTATGAAGCTTCTTCTAGGGATGAAATTATCAAATTCTCTGCTAACAAAGGAGGTTCAACTTATAACAACTTCGACACAAATGCTTCTAAATTCTATAAAAATAACTATATTTTACATACTGCAGATGAAGCAAAACAACTTGTACTGAAATATGCTGGGCGCATGAAAGGTAAGGTTGTAGATTCAATTATTACACCTGGTGATAACAATTCTGATGGCAATACTGGCTCTAATGATAATAATTCTAGTGACAATACTGGCTCTGATAATAATAATGACTCGTCTGCACTTAATAGTGTCAAAATGGGAACTTATCCTTTAAATAACAAGACTATTCCTTCTAAAATTTGTACAGTTTCTAATATGCAATTTAATGTTAGAAGTGTAGAATCAGATAATGTTAAACTTAGAAGTTCTAATCAAATTACTTTTAAAATTAGTTCAAGCTGCACACTACAAACAACTGCAGAAAAAGCAAATCTTAAACTTACAACAGCTAATGGAAGTATTACTTATAATAATAAAACTTCTACATCTGCCACAATTGCTACTGGTATCCAATCTATGACACTTACAGCCGGTACTTATACTATCCAAGGTGCCGAATCTGGAAGCAATTCATTATTAAGTAAATTGGTATTCGAATAATATTCTAAATCACATATTTGAAAATCGGCATTTCTAAACTAAAGATGCCGATTTTCATTATTCTATTTTTACAATTTAAGTACAATAAAAGAGGGTAGATGATTTTCTTTTTCGTGAAAATCATCTACCCTTTAAAAATGACTACTTATTTAATTGTAATCTTTCCTTTTTCTCCAGCTTTTACTTGACCTTTTTGAATAATAATTTCTTCTTCATCTTTAAGGTTTGTAAATACAACTGGTGTATTAAGTGAAGGTACTTTATCTTTAATAGCTTCTGTATCTACTGTTAATAGTAAATCACCAGCTTTTACTTTTTGTCCGACTTCTACATGTGCTGTGAAACCTTCACCTTTAAGAAGTGTTGTATCAAGACCAAAGTGAATTAAGATTTCGTGACCTTTTGTTGTTTGCATTGCAATAGCATGTTTTGTTGGGAATACTGTTAAGATTTCACCATCTGCTAAAGCAACTACTTTACCTTCTTGTGGTACAATACCAAATCCTCTTCCCATCATACCTGTTGAGAATACTGGATCTGGAATTTCTGAAAGTTCAATAAGCTCTCCTGGAATTGGTGCTAAAAGTTCTTCTACTGTACCTTTAGCTTCTATTTTTACTTCTTCCTTTGTTGCTTGTGCAGATGCTGCATTAACACCATCTTCTGCAAGTGCTTTTTCTAATTCTTCTGGTTTAACACGACCTTCTGTGATATCTAAAATATCATTTTTGATATTATCAGATTTACCACCAAAGATAACTTGAACGTTGTCACCAACTTCCATAACACCTGCTGCACCTAAACCTTTAAGTGCTTCTTTGTTTACCTTTTTGATATCTACAAGACCTACACGAAGACGTGTGATACATGCATCAAGGTTAGTAATATTCTCTTTACCACCTAAGTAACCAAGTACTTTATAAGCAAATGCAAGATTGTTGCTTGTTTTTGTGCCATCTGCTGTTACTTCTTCTTCATCTTCACGGCCTGGTGTTTTAAGATTGAATTTACGGATACAGAAGTCAAATACAAAGTAGTAAACTGCAAAGAATACAACTCCTACGATTAATACATAAATCCAGTTTGTTTGTACGCCTGCTCCTGCTGGAAGAAGCCCAAATAATGTGAAGTCAATAAGACCACCCGAGAATGTCATACCAATGAATACATTGAGCATTCCCATAATCATGTATGAAAGACCTGCAATCACACAGTGTGCTGCATAAAGAACTGGTGCTACGAATAAGAATGTGAATTCAAGTGGTTCTGTAATACCAGTAATCGCTGCTGTAAGTGCTGCTGATAAAAGAAGACCACCTACCATTTTTTTCTTTTCTGGGCGTGCATTTTTGTACATTGCAAGTGCTGCACCACCAAGACCTAACATCATCATTGGGAATTTACCTGCCATAAAAGCAGTTGTTCCACTAACAAGTTCTTTCATTGTTGCTGCATCTGCACCAACAATAGCTGACATATTAGATAATTGTGCAAAGTAAGCTGTGTTTGCACCATCTACAATCATTGTTGCACCATTTGCTAAGTGAACGTTTGCTTCTACGAAACCTGTATACCAGAATGGTGTATAGAATACATGGTGTAAACCTACTGGAATTAATGCTCTTTCAATAAGACCATATAAAAATACCCCAATAGAACCTGTACCTTGTACAAAGTCTGCAATTACTGCAATACCATTTTGTACAACTGGCCATATAAATGAAAGGATAACCCCTACGATTAACATTGTGAAAGCTGTTACGATTGGTACGAAACGTGCGCCCCCAAAGAAACCGATAATCTGTGGTAATTGAATTTTGTGGTATTTGTTATGAAGTGCTGCTGCAATCATCCCTGCAATCATCCCACCAAATACAGAAAGGTTTAATGTAAAAATCCCTAATGTATTTGTAACATATGCACTATACTCTGATGGAATGTTATCTGGTGTTACAACACCAAGTGATGTTGCACCAAGTGCAAGCATTGTTGAAATTGCTGTATGCATGATTAAGAATCCAACTGCCCCTGCAAGACCAGCTGTTCCTTTATCTGATTTTGCAAGACCTACTGCAATACCAATAGCAAAGAGTAATGGTAAGTTACCAAATACAACATTTCCTACTTCATTCATTACAGTTAAAACAGCTGTTACAGCTGGAATGTTAATAAATTGAATTAATCCCTCGTAAATAGCTGGGGGATTATCTAATTTGGCAATACTTAAAAACGCGCCACCTACACCAAGCAGAATACCTGCTGCTGGTAAAAGAGCAATTGGTAACATAAACGCTTTACCAACACGTTGTAAAAGACCAAATAGATTACTAAATACTTTCTTGTCTTTCATAATTTCCTCCTTAAAGTTAAAAATCTTTACAGCTTTCTAACATCTGTAAAAACCTCATGTAATAGTGTAACCGGTTCCACAGTTTATGTCAACATTCTGCACTTATCTTTTCTCCTTTTTGTTTATTTTGTATATTTTTTTCATCTCTCTTTATTATATTTCACGATTGATTTGAATTTATTCAACGTATTTTACTCATTTTATTTATTTATTGCTCTTGTATTATTTTATATTTTTCATTTTTTTATACATTATAATAGCCTAAAAGTGCTACCATAAATTAGTTAATTTTAACAAAATAATATGAGATTGTTTAAAATTTTATTTTTTTATATAATCACACGTCTTTTCAATATTTATTATGAATTATTTTTATATTTTTATTCATTTTAATAGCTCAAAGTTATAGTTTTCACAGCTATAACTTTGAGCTATTCATTGTTTTTTTAATTGTTTTTATAAAAATAGACTTGTTTTTAGACATTTTGTGCATATTACTATGGAATACTCTTTAGGAGGAGCTACCTTGAAGCATTGGCAAATTATTAAACTCATTTTAATTTCAATACTTATTGGTCTTTTATCCGGCCTTGCAATTTATGTCTTTTTAACTCTTTTAATGACTGCTATTTCACTTAATCTAACCTATAAAGGGCTTATTTTCATATTACCCTTTTCTGGAATGCTTATGTGTTTGCTCTATAATTGTCATCCCACTACATCTCAAGGTAATAACCTAATTATAGCAACCATTAACGAGAAAAATTTTTCAAAGTGTAAAATTCCTTTTAGTATGGCCCCCCTTGTTTTCTTGGGCACTATTCTAACCCATTTGTTTGGTGGTTCTGTGGGCCGAGAAGGTTCAGGTGTTCAAATTGGTGGTGTTTTAGGCTTTTGGATTGGTAAAATTTTTCATCTTAGTGATTACGAACGCAAAATTCTACTTATAAGCGGCGTAGCAGCTGGATTTTCTGCCGTCTTTGGTACCCCCTTAGCGGGTACCTTATTTGCAATTGAAATTGCAGCCATTGGTATACTAAGTTATAATGCCATGTTACCTTCGTTAACATCAGCTGTTACCAGTGATCTTATTGTCCGTATTTTAGGTGTACATCATACGTCTTTCCCACAACCACCTGACCTCAGTCTTTCAAACATTTTATTTATAATTATCGCTGGCATTGCCTTTGGTCTAGCTAGTTATGCCTTTGTTTTCTTTACGCATTACTTCAAGATACTACTTAACAAATACTTTTCTAATCTTTATCTCAAAATATTTATAGGCGGAAACCTTATGGTAATCGCCACTCTTTGTTTAAACACACGCCTTTATAACAACCTAAGCTTACAACTTTTACAGATGGCTTTTACAGGGAAAGCACCATTTGGGGCCTTCATCATCAAACTACTCCTTACCACACTTTGTTTAGCTTCTGGTTATCAAGGGGGTGAAGTAACCCCTTTATTTGTAGTGGGTGCTACATTAGGTGCTAACTTCGCTCTCTTATTTCATCTACCAGCAACTGCACTTGCAGCTCTAGGATTAGTTGGTGTCTTCGCTGGTGCAACTAATGCGCCTATTGCTTCTTTCATCCTTTATCTCGAACTTTTTGGACCACACAACTTAATTTTTGCCATGCTTGTTTGTATGCTTAGTATTTTTATTTCTGGTCGAAAAGGTATTTATAGTACACAACTCTGGATTGATTAATTATCTTTTTAACTTTTGCTGAGTAGTTTTCTATAACTATTATCTACGCAAATTGCACCAAATGGTGCTGTTATTAAAATGGCAACTACTGCTACAGTTAAGACTGTTTGTCCACATTCAAGGCCCATTGTTAATGGAATGCTTCCTATAGCTGCTTGTACTGTTGCCTTAGGTGTATAAGCCATCATACAAAAAAGACGTTCTCGTGTAGTTAGCTTTGTTTTTAGTAAACATACAAAAACACCTACCATACGAATCAACAAGGCGCCTATAACAATTACTAGTGCCTTGCCACCTGCCATAAGCGCATAATTAATATCTACTGTTGCACCTACTAGTACAAAAAGTAGTACCTCTGCTGCTACCCAAAGTTTATTATATTTCATACTTATACGCTGCGCTAATACATTATATGTGCGTTTGAGCATAATACCCATACTCATAATTGCCAATAAACCTGACACTGGTATAATGCCTTCAAGCCTTGTTTCTATTTCTAATAATAAAAATGATACACTTAAGATTACCAAAATCTTTACAGAATCTCGCATATGTATCTTTTTAAAGAATAGCGTTAATATGCCGCCACTCATAATTCCTAATAAAATGCCCAGTAAAATTGCAATAGGAATTTGAATAAAACTACCCGCTGATATACGATTTCCTGCTGCAAGCCCTGTAAATGCAGTAAATAGAACGATAACAAAAACATCATCCACTGAAGCACCTGCTAAAATGAGTTGTGGGATACTCTTGTCTTTACCATAACCTTCTTCTATAAGGCGAATCATCCTTGGTACAATAACTGCTGGTGAAACTGCCGCAATGACACTTCCCATAATAGCTGCATCTAATAAATTCATATTAAAAATAAATGTGCCAATTAATATAACACCTAAAATCTCAAAACAGGCTGGTACAAAGCACATTAAGATTGCAGGTCTACCTACCTTTTTTAAATCGCTGATATCTAATGAGAGTCCTGCTCTCGTAAGAATAATAACTAGTGCAATTTGTCGTAGCTCAGGTGCTATTGCTAATAATTTATCATCCAATAAATTAAGCGCATATGGACTTAGTATTACCCCTGTAAAAATCATTCCTAATAAACTAGGTAATTTAAATCTAGTAAAAATCCCACCTAAAACTAATCCTAATAAAAATATAAGTGCTAAACTCGTTAACATATTTTTCCTCCTTAATATATAATCCACGCAAAAAAAGCCAATAACCCTGTGAAATCACAGAAGTCATTAGCTTAATAAGCGGTTTAAGTAGCCTTAAAGGCATCTTAGGGAGTACTTCATTCCCTTTACTAATATCAGTTTAGCATACTTCTCCTAAATTGCAAACCTTAACTTTCATCTTTTGCTGGCATTAAAATTTCGATTAGCATCGTAAATATGCCAAATAACACCCCCAACATAGTCCATATTCCCTTATTAAGTCCCTTCTTTGCTGCAAGCTTATAACAGATAAAACCCATTAAAAACCATATCATTACAACAAATATCATAGTATATTTCCCCTTTATCCTAGACTTTTGAGACTACTTTATAACACTCTCATATTAACTCTATATATACTCCCCTAACATGAATTTATTATAAATTTTTATGGCCTATTTATTTTTATGCTTTTATAAATAATTCATTATAAGCTTCAATTAATACTTCTTTTTCTAACACTACTTTACTAGCTGTTAAATCACATCCTAGTTTATAAAGGAACTCTGGCACATCTTCTAATAGTATGAGTCCTACTACTTCACCCAACTTGGCTCCATGTGTCCCTCTTGTACCATTAATACAAAGTGCATAAGCATTACATGCTACATCATTCACACGTTTTTTCCCGCCATAAAGGCCAATTTTACTTAATTGTGGCACTGTACAGGCACTTGGGCACCCTGAAATATGCACAGTTGGTAACATAGCATATTCTTCTTTTGCCACATCTTTAAAACGTTCAGCCACTAAATGCAATACTTCTTCTGTAGGTGTAAGACCAATTTGACATGTATTAGACCCTGTACACCCTACTACTTTTTCCATAATGCCTTTCACAACTATTGTTTCTGTCTCATAAATAAGTCTTTCCGCTTCCTCTCCTGTTAAATCTGTAACATAAAAAGATTGTTCCATGGTAAGACGTATATTTGCTCCAGGTGCTTTAGAAACGGCCTCTATGATTTGACCTATTTCTTCAAGTTTTAAGTACCCACCGAATGGTTGTACTTTAACAGTGTATAGTCCTTCTTGCTTTTGAGGAATAAGACGATCGTGTGTAAAACTTGTTATCTTCCCTTGTTTATTATGTACTACTGGTTTTGTATTTAATATAAGTGTTTCTCTTTCTTTTACCTTATTTACATAGTCTTCTAGAGTTACTTTAAATTGTTCCACGCCTAATCGATCCACAATAAAACGAATTCTTGCTAGATTACGATTTGAATAATCTCCTAAACCTTCGAATAGTTCTTTAAGTCCTTGTATAATATATATAATCTCTTCTGGTTTAACACTTTCTTTAAAGACAATACCTGGCTTTGGATTTTTACCAATACCACCACCTACGAATACTTTAAAAGTAGGTTCCCCATCTTCTAATTTTGCCATAAATCCTAAATCTGTAGCAGAAGCATTCGTGCTATCTGCATCAGTGTTTGCAAAAGCAATTTTGTATTTACGTGGTAAATGGAAGGTATCAATAATGCTCATGATATAGTCACAGCACCCTAAAGCATAAGGGGTTACATCAAAAGTTTCTCCCTCTTCAATTCCAGAAAGTGGTGAACATGCAATATTTCTTGGATTATCACCACCTCCTCCTGTTGTCACTAACCCCTCCGCTAAAAGTTCTTCCATAACTTCTATAGTTTGCTCTAAAGTAAGACCATGATACTGAATATCTTGTCTAGAAGTTAAATGAAAACGTGGTATATTGACTTTTTTACCAATTTCATATATACTTTTAAACCATTCTAGCTTTAAAACTCCAGAAGGGATACGCACCCTTAGCATAAAGGTACCTTTTACTCTTTGCTGATAAACGCCCATTCCTCCCATAACTGGTTTAATCTTCAAAAGATCTTCCTCGCCTCTTAAAACACGATTTACTGCTTCTTTGTAATTCTCTACACTTTGGATGACTGCGGGTATCTCTGAATGTCTCATGCAGTGACCTCCTGTCTCATTTATGAAATATTTTTCAACACTACCATTAAACCACATTTTCCTTACGCCATGCAAGCTTTCTGTATTTTTGTATATCTAGCCATTTTTCAGAAAACGAAACCTCTGTTTCATTATACTTAATTTTTTGATAATCACTTAATAAAATAAGTACTTCTGTTTCTGATGTCACTTTTATACCAAATCCACGTCCATTAATGACAGGATAACCTTCGTAATTATACACTTTAATATCTTTCACTTGTGCGACTTTACCTTCTCTTACATAAACAGCAACTTGATCTCTTAAAATAAGTAAATCAAAGTCCTTTGGATAAGTATAACTGTCTCCTTCAAGTGGCAATGTATCTCCAATGCCATATTCTTTGACAGCTGCAGGCACTTTCTCAAGTTCGTAATCTACAGTGTTATAATAAAATTCATCAAATAAATCTGTGCGCCCCTCTAGATTACCTGCTTTAAATAAACCAAGGGATTTACTTTTTGCATTTTCAGCAGAAGTTACAATACCACCACCTGCTACATCGTACCCATCTACAAGTACAAAACGCCCTGTTACCTGACTATCTCCAAATAAATCAATTACAACGGGTTCTTTTGCTTCTACAATCACCTCTGCTACGCCATTCATAGCAATTTGCTTACTTGTTTCAGCCTGCTGATTTAAATTGGTGGCATCAATCATTTTTACAATTTCAGATATAATGACTTCTACTTCTTCTGTGGCCAGTTTAAGTTTATATTTTTTACCTACCTCTAAAGGCTGTTTACCCATCCAAAAAAGGCTTGCACGGAAACTAGTTGTTACTATTGGTGCATGTTCTTTATGGGTAATAATTTCGCCTCGTTTATTAAAGAATTCATCTTCTACAATAATCCCTATAGATTCACCTGCATAACCCACTTCTCTTTTATCTTTTTCTACCCAATAAGCAAAGGCCTTTACACGCGTAGTTTTACCTTCTGGATAAATACTAATTTCATCGCCTACTTTTAAAGTACCACTTTCAATTCGTCCTGCAATAATACGTCTATCATCAAATTTATAAACATCTTGAATTGGAAAACGTAGTGGTTTTTGATTAAGCCCTTCCTCATGCTTAATAAGATCAATAGCTTCTATAATCGAAGGACCTTTATACCATGGCATTTCATCAGAATGTCTTGCAATATTTTCACCTTCAAAAGCAGACACAGGTAAATAATCTAATGGATGGACATTTAAAGCTGTTAAAAATGCACCCATTTCAGATTTTATCTTTTTAAAAACATCTTGGCGATAGTCTACTAAATCCATTTTGTTAACAATCACATAAACCTTTTTAATGCCTAATAAAGAAAGCATATACGCATGACGTTTTGATTGTTCCTGTACCCCTTCTTTAGCATCTACCATTAAAAGAGCCGCTTCTGCATTAGCTGCACCTGAAATCATATTTTTTAAGAATTCTTTATGTCCTGGTGCATCTATAATAACATATTCTCTTTGCTGGGTACGAAATTGAAGCTGCGTCGTATCAATCGTAATCCCTTGTTTTTGTTCTTCTTCAAAAGCATCTAGAAGGTACGCATATTCAAAGGGTTTACCTGTTTCTTTAGCAATACGTTTTACCTTGTCAATAGCCCCTTCTGGAAGGGAATTCGTATCATAAAGTAATCGCCCAATAAGTGTAGATTTACCATGGTCTACATGACCTACAACAACTATTTTTAAAACATCTTTTAAAGCTGCTATTTTTTCTTCTTGTATAATTTGTTTTACCTTGATATTTTCTTCCATTAATTATGCCCCCTATTCTTATCATTTCCATTTATTGTACGCTGCTACTTATTAGATTTCATTTTACATATAACCATCTTTACGTAATTTTTGCATTGCATAGGCATCTTCTTGGTCTTGCGCACGTCCTGCACGTTCACTTGTTGTCGTAACCATTAATTCATTAATAATATCTTCAATCGTTGTGGCATCAGATTCAACTTTTCCAGTACATGGTGCACACCCTAAGCTACGATAACGTTTGCCTTCTTTTGCAAAATATAAATCTATAATAGGGATATTTTCACGTTTGATATATTCCCAAATATCAATTTCATTCCAATGAAGTAATGGATGTACACGAATGTGATTACCTTTTGGAAAATCTGTTTTAAATTGATCCCAAAGTTCTGGGGGTTGATTCGTATAATCCCATTCATCATTGGCATTTCTTTCACTAAAGACGCGTTCCTTTGAACGAGAACCTTCTTCATCACGTCTTACACCTACAATTAAACCTTCAAAGCCATAGTTATGAACAACTTGCTGTAAACCTTCTGTTTTAAGTGCCTTACAGCAAACTAATCGTCCTTTATCTGGTCCCATACCTGCATCAATAGCTTCTTGATTGGTGTGTACAATTAAATCTAAATTCATTTCCTTTGCAACACGGTCACGATAAGCAATCATCTCCGGAATCTTATAAGTTGTATCTACATGAATAAACGGAAATGGGCAATGTCCATAAAAAGCTTTTTTAGCTAACCATAATAATACAGTCGAGTCTTTACCAATCGACCATAACATTCCTAATTTTCCCAGTTTCTTATAAGCTTCTCTTAATATAAATATACTTTGTGCCTCTAAACGATCTAAGTGATCCATTTTAAATCCCTCCTAATATGCATTTGCACTTTTTTTATTGGTTATAATTTCTTGTTTCTTTCCATCTGGACTTGTAATTTGCCAGTGTAATTCATTTTCTCCATCACTAACAGTCATTAGACTTCCCTTCCCCCCTATATCTGCACCTAGAAAATAAGCAATCGCTTCGTATTCGCAAGCCTTTAGGCAAGATGTACAACCCCAGCAAGCTTCTGGGCATCTAATTTTAGTACGATGATTTTCATCTGCTATCAGTAAATTACCCGGACATACCTTACGGCATTTCCCACATCCTGTACATTTGTTTTTATGAATGATAATGCTCATAAGTCTCCCCCTTTTTCACCAAGTCTCTATAAATGATTTGAATTTGTCCATTCACCTTTTTAGAATTGACATATTTTAAGAACGCATCACTTTGATTGGGATAATCTTTGTTTTCTGCAAAACTATGCCATCTTGTTTCCTTTCTTGCACGTAAGTGGGCAATAACCACTGTCGCTACCTCTAGGCGTTCTTTAAGTTCATACAGCTGCATCAACTCATAAGGGTCTTTTGCATAAAGCTGCTCACTTAACTTCGTCAAATTTTCTATTTCTGTTTGTGCTACCTGTAGTTTTGCCTCATTGTATTCATAATGTGTCGCAATGCCACCCGCATAAGTATCCATCACCTTTTGCATCGCTTCTTCAATTTGTGTGATACTATAAATGCCTTTTTGCCCTCTTAGATAAGACTGTACCTCTTCATACTTCTTAGTAGCTAACAACTTATTTTTAAGTTGTAATGCTTCTAAGTCATTATCTAGTTGATTTGCTTTATTCAAATCTGCAATAACTGATTCCGCTGCAATTTCACCTTCTACTAAAGCGCCCGTTACATATTTTTGAGGGCAGCCCCCTGCTACATCTCCTGCAGCATATAGACCTTTTAATGTGGTACGACGTTCATTATCTACCCAGTAACCACTGGCTGTATGACCACCTACTATATAAGGCTCTGTTCCTTCTATTTCTACATTAACTTCACTGGGGCCTTTGTCATTTTCTAACCACTTTAATGTTTGAGCAGGTGACATATTCAAGTACGCTTTTAAAAGAGATTGTTCCTCTTCTTTATTAATACCTTTTGTTTGTAAGTAACAAGGCCCACGCCCTGCTTTATTTTCCGAAACAGTACCATAAACACGTTCTGAAGTTGTTAAGCCATACTTCTGTTCATATACTTCTCCTAAACTGTTAATTTGTTTTGCCCCTACACCTTGGGCAATTGTTCCTGTAGGTGAAATTGTATCTTTACATCTTAAAGCAATAAAACGCATTTCAAAGGTGGTCATCTCTGCTCCTGCACGAATCCCCATGGCATAACCAGCACCTGTATTAAATGGACTATACCACATCTTATGTTTTGAAAAACCTGGGTTATTAGGTTTATAAATCCCTGAAGCGCCACCTGTGGTGCAAATAACTGCTTTTGCATAAATGGTATAAAAAATAGACTTTTCTGCGCCAATAGCATATACGCCAACTACCTTGCCATCTTCTACAATATAATCAATGGCACTTACTTCTTCATAAACCTTCACTCTAGGACTCTTCTCTACAGCTTTTGCTAAAATGGGCTTAATGTTTTCACCATTAATCTTAATGTTACGATTACCTCTCGTCACGTAATTGCCTGCTTTATCTTTTAAGATTACAAGACCTAATTCTTCAAGGCGCCTTGTTACCTTATTAAGCCTTTGTGCCATAGAGAGTAGTAAGTCTTCTCTTACAATATCTGCTGCGTCTTTTCTAGCATAAGCTACATAATCTTCTGGTGTTTTACCTGGTACAATATAGGCATTTAAAGCATTTACACCAGCGGCTAAGCAGCCACTTCTTACAATATGGGCTTTTTCTAAAATGATAGTTTCTAGATTGCTTTGCTCAGAAAGTGTTAATGCAGCATAACAGCCTGCCGTCCCGCCACCTATAATGAGTACATCTGTTTGTATCGTTTGTCTTTCCATTTTCCCACCTCTTTTTCTTAATACTAAATATAAACTGGCATACGATCCTGTTTATACTCATTTTCAACTACTGTTGTTTTTTCACCATCCAATAAATATAGGCGATGAATCAAAGCATGTACTTGTTCTCCTACTTGAACAGGTGTTTTTTCTAAACTTCTATAGCCGATGACTTCTAGATTACCTATTGCAATCTGTACTTCTAAATTACTGCCCCTAAATATAATTGCCTTTACTGTACCCATTTCAGCTGCTGATTCACTGACGATTGGCTCATCTAACTTTGTAATCTCTACAAACTCGGGACGAATAACCGCTTCCATACCAGGCTTCACCTCACCAAATCCTTTTAAGCATTCATAATTTGACAGCAATGTAGATTCTCCTATAAACTGTGCCACGAAGGGTGTTTTAGGCGATTTATAAATAGCTAACGGGCTACCGATTTGTTCGATTTGTCCTTTATTAGTAACAATAATGGTATCTGCCACTTCCACCGCTTCATCTTGATCATGGGTTACAAAGATACTGGTAATATTTAATTGCTTCACCATTTCCTTAAGCCAAGTACGTAATTCCTTTCTCACTTTAGCATCAATCGCTGCAAAAGGTTCATCTAATAATAAAAGGTGTGGCCTTGGGGCAATTGCTCTTGCAAAAGCTACCCTTTGTCTTTGTCCGCCTGAAAGTTGATGAGGATAGCGTTTCTCTAGCCCTCCTAATCCAATAAGTGCAATAAGTTCCTTGACTCTTTTATCAATTTCTTTAGGATTTACCCTTTGTACCCTTAAACCAAAAGCAATATTTTCATAAATGGTCATATGACGAAATAAAGCATAATTTTGAAATAAGAAGCCAATTTCACGTTTTCCTGCTGGCACATCATTGATCCTTTTTCCCTCTATATAAATATCACCTGTGTCTGGTGTTTCAAGTCCCGCGAGCATGCGTAAAATCGTTGTTTTACCACTACCACTTGGTCCTAGCAAAGCGACTATTTCCCCTTTTTCAATCTTAAAGTTCACATTATGAGATGCCTTAAAGTCCCTATAGCTTTTATTTAAGTTATTGACTGTAACATACATGTCTTATCCTCTCTTTCCTCTTGTTTCTACAATGTTACGAAGTATTAAAATGATTACTGCTAATACAACTAAAACAGATGCAACTGCAAAAGCTGCTGTATAAGCATATTCGTTATATAAAATCTCAATATGCAAAGGTAATGTATTTGTTTTTCCTCTAATATGTCCTGAAACAACTGATACGGCTCCAAACTCACCCATAGCTCTTGCCGCACATAAGATGACGCCATACAAAAGTCCCCATTTTATATTTGGTAAAGTAACCTTTCTAAAAATCGTAAGTCCCTTTGCACCAAGTAAAGCCGCGGCTTCTTCTTCATCTGTTCCTTGGGCCTGCATTAAAGGAATGATTTCTCTTGCTACAAATGGAAAGGTTACAAAAATCGTAGCTAATATAATCCCTGGTACTGCAAAAATAATTTTAATATGTGCAGCTTGCAAGAGGCTGCTAAAAAGCCCCGTCCTTCCAAAAGTTAAAATAAACACTAAACCAGCTATAATAGGTGAAATTGCAAACGGTAAATCTAAGAAGGTTAGCAAAATATTTTTACCTTTAAATTGAAACTTTGTAATACTCCATGCCATCACTAGACCAAATATGGTGTTTAAAGTAGTGGCTATAACTGTAGCGAGTAAGGTTAATTTAAGTGCGGATAACGCTGCACTATCCGTAATTGCCTTAGCATATTCCCCTATACCTTTTCTTAATGCTTCACTTATAATTACACAAAGTGGAAAACCTAACATAATCACTAAGAATACAACACTGATTGTAATCAAAATAATACGTGACATATTCTTTTTGATATGTTTCTTTTTATCATATATACTTTCTCCATAGTGAGTCTTAATGTCTAAACCTTCTATTCCTATATCTTTCATGTCTTCTACCCCCTTATCACTTTGTTATTATGCTTTTGAATTAAGTTAATGATAAATAACATTATGAAGGAAAAGACCAACATAACAATTGACAATGCTGTGGCCCCTTCATAGTCATATTGTTCTAGCTTTGACATGATTAGAAGTGGTGCAATCTCTGTTTTCATTGGCATATTTCCTGCGATGAAAACCACACTGCCATATTCGCCTAATGCTCTAGCAAAAGCTAATGAAAAACCTGTTAAAAGTGGTGCCATAATCTCTGGCAAAATCACACGTCTAAAAGTTGTAAAACCATTTGCTCCTAACATTGTTGCTGCTTCTTCATACTGACTATCTAAACTTTCAAGTACAGGTTGCACAGCCCTTACAACAAAAGGAATACCTGTAAAAACTAATGCAATTGTAATACCAAAAGTAGAAAAGGCACTTTCTATACCTAAACCATATAGTACTTTGCCAATCCAACCATTTTCAGAATACAACGTCGTAAGTGCAATCCCTGCTACTGCTGTAGGTAAAGCAAAAGGTAAATCAATACAACCATCTAAAAGTCTTTTAAAAGGAAAGTCATACTTCACTAAAGTCCAAGCTAATATAAGACCAAATACACCATTTATAAACGCTGCTTTAAAAGCACATCCAAAGCTAATGCCATAACTTGCTATGGCACGTTTACTACTTACTACCTCTACAAACTGATTAAATCCCATTCCCATACTTTGAAGGAGTAAGGTACTTAAAGGAATCAGTACGAGTAAACTTAAATAAATAATGGTAATGCCCATTGTAAGCTTAAACCCAGGAATAACATATTTCTTCTTTTTCATCGCTGCCTCCTTACTCATTAACACCATAAATTGCATCAAAAATTCCACCATCTGCAAAATGTGTCTTTTGTGCATTTTGCCATCCACCAAACACCTCATCTACTGTCACTAGTTTTAAACTTGGAAAAGTATCTGCGTACTTCTTAGCAATTTCCTCATTAATTGGACGATAATAATTTTTAGCAATAATCTCTTGCCCCTCTGGGGTATATAAATAATTTAAATAAGCTGTTGTAACTTCTCGTGTTCCTTTGTCATCAACTACCTCATCTACAATAGCTACTGGCGGCTGAGCTAAAATGCTCATAGAAGGTACAACAATTTCAAAAGCATCATCACCGCGCTCTTGTAAAGTTAAAAAAGCTTCATTTTCCCATGCAATTAATACATCTCCTATGCCATTTTCCACAAATGTCGTCGTTGCTCCTCTTGCACCAGAATCTAAAACATCTACATTCTCATATAAAGCTTTTACAAAATCCTGAGCTGCTGTTTCATCATTATTATTTTGTTCTAAGGCATAAGCCCATGCTGCTAGATAATTCCATCTTGCACCGCCTGATGTTTTAGGATTTGGTGTGACTACAGCTACATCTTCCCTTATTAAGTCATTCCAATCTTTAATCTGCTTTGGATTTCCCTTTCTGACTAAGAAAACAATAGTTGAAGTATATGGTGAACTACTTCCTTCAAATTCACTTTGCCAATTGTCATCAATAAGTCCTGCTGCACTAATTGCATCAATATCATAGCCTAAAGCTAAGGTCACTACATCAGCTTCTAAACCTTCAATGACACCTCTTGCTTGCTTGCCTGAGCCACCATGTGATTGATTAATGATAATATCTTGACCTGTTTTTTCTTTCCAATATGCTGTGAAACTTTCATTAATTTGTGTATAAAGTTCTCTAGTTGGATCATACGACACATTTAAAAGTTCTACACTTTGATTGTCTGCATGATTTGTTGATTCACCGCATCCCACTAGTACACCTAAGCCTAATGCACCTACCATAATATATTTCAATCCTAATTTTAATTTAAAAGATAAATTTCGTCTTATCATTTTATCCCCCCTTATCTATTTATAATCCCAAGTTAACACATAGGATTAATATGCTTTGCGTTTTAATATGTTTTATACTTTATTATATTTTTTAATAATTGTCAATATATTTTATAATATTGCCAGTATTTAAAAAATCATTTTCCTAAAGCTCAACTAAAGTGTTTATTCTATACTGTATGAACAAACAAAAACCATGCATAATACTAGAATAATATACCTAGTATTATGCATGGTTTTTATTTACGAAAATTTATAAATATTGATTTATTTCTGTTTTATCTACTTTCTAAAACTTGATCATATGCCTCTCTTGTAGATTCATCCATAAACACAAAATAAACTTCTTCTATAGCATTTTTATGGATATGCATGTATTGCTTAATCGTATTAATGGCAACTTTAGCTGCTTCACTTGCAGGATATCGATAAACACCCGTAGCAATAGATGGAAAAGCAAGTCGCCTAATACCATTTTTCTGTGCCACAGTTAATGTATTATAATAACAGGCTATAAGTTGATCCTGCTCACCATATTGCCCTCCATGCCATTTAGGACCTACTGTATGAATAATATATTCACACGGCAAACGATATGCCCTTGTGATTTTAGCTTCACCTACTTTACATCCTTTTAACTTTAAACATTCTAATAAAAGTTGTGGCCCTGCTGCCCTATGAATAGCGCCATCTACACCACCGCCTCCTAACAACGTTATATTCGCCGCATTTACAATAGCTTCTACATTTTTGATTTTTGTAATATCTCCCGATAATGTCCGAATCATAAATATCTTTCCTCCTTCTTATTGAACGCCTTGTTTATTTCATACCCTTTGGTATATAGCCTGTTATTCAAATACACCTTACACGTGTTTTATTTTATGCTTGTCTTTATTCTTTTAGCACTGCTTGCACATGTATAAAATGGCAATCGAGTAGGAGGATAACCATTAATTGATTATCCGACCTCTCACACCACCGT
>NZ_CEVXFV010000021.1:0-66444 GCF_982396655.1 Cellulosilyticum sp.
TCAACCCACACTCGGGACTTTCACCCGTTAGACTACGCCCATGCTGGGCACACCAAAAAAAAAGGTTGCCAGCACTTTGTGCCAGCAACCTCATTTTATTTATTATTTTTTAATAACGTTAGCAGCTTGTGGTCCTCTGTTGCCTTCAACGATATCGAATTCAACTTCTTGACCTTCTTCTAATGTTTTGTATCCTTCTGATTGAATAGCTGAGAAATGTACGAATACGTCATCTCCACCTTCTCTTTCAATAAATCCAAATCCTTTTTCTGCGTTAAACCATTTTACTTTACCTGTCATGTTAACTAGGCCTCCTTATAATACATTATTGCTAAAACACTGTTACTTAAAACGTTCTTCGGTCTTGCTATGTTTACTACTACAAGAGGCCTACCATCGTTTTTGTTTCAATATTTTAACCTACAACGTAATATTATCATAAATGTATAGAAAAATCAAGGCAATTCAAACATTATTGTGTATTTTCTCAAAACAATTATAATTTTTCATCAAATTATTCCACTTATTAGGACTAACCTCTTGCACAACTTTCCTATTTATTACGCTTTATTTTTATGCTTTTTGCTCAAAATATTTGTATTAATGTTTTTGATTTATTCAATATGCCTGTACGCCCCTCAAAAATTCCTATATACTAAAACTATTAAGGAGGTTTTTTCAACATGAATCAAGTCGATAAAGTTTATTTAGATATGTGTAAAGATATATTAGAAAATGGTACTTTCAAAGAAGACCGTACAGGAGTAGGTACTTATAGTACCTTCGGTAAGCAGCTTCGCTTTGACCTTTCTCAAGGTTTTCCACTTCTTACAACTAAAAGAGTACCTTTCCGTCTCATTGCTTCAGAGCTTTTATGGTTTTTAAAAGGTGATACTAAACTTCGCTATTTACTTCAAAATAATAACCATATCTGGGATGAATGGGGTTTCAAAAAATGGGTAGATTCTGATGATTATCAAGGTCCTGATATGACTAACTTCGGTATTCGCTGTACTCAGGACCCTGAATTCAATAAAGTTTATGAAGAACAACTTGCCATTTACCAAGAAAAAGTGCTTACAGATGATGAATTCTCTAATACTTATGGTGATCTTGGCAATGTATACGGTAAGCAATGGCGTAACTGGGAAGGTGGCAATGGCAAAGTTTATGACCAAATTAAATGGGTTATCAACGAAATTAAAACAAATCCAACTTCTAGAAGACTTCTCGTAAATGCTTGGGATGTTGCTTCTGTATATGAAGGACTTATGGAACTTCCTCCTTGTCACTTCTGCTTCCAATTCTATGTTTTAAATAATAAATTAAGCTGTATGTTTAATATGCGTTCTAATGATGTATTTCTAGGTTTACCTTTTAATATTGCTTCTTATGCATTACTCACACACCTTATTGCCCATGAATGCGGACTTGAAGTTGGAGAGCTTGTTTATACTGGTGCGGATGTTCATCTTTATGCTAACCACATTGACCAAATCAAGGAGCAACTCACTAGAGAGCCTCGCCCACTTCCAACGCTTAAATTAAATACTAACAAAACAAATGTATTTGATTTTGAACTAGAAGATTTAGAACTCATTGGTTATAATCCACATCCTGCTATTAAAGCACCTGTGGCAGTTTAAAATAAAGGGGAGATCTTACTATGATTAATATGATTGTTGCAACAAGCAAAAATAATCAAATTGGCATTAATAATCAGCTTCCATGGCATATTTCAGAGGACCTTAAATACTTCAGACAAACTACAAGTGGCAAAACAGTTTTAATGGGCCGCAAAACATTTGAAAGCATTGGAAGACCTCTTCCTAACCGTAAAAATATTGTTTTAACAAGAGATATGAACTTTTCAGCTGAAGGCGTTACTGTGATTCATACGTTAGAAGACGCTTTAGAACTCTGTAAATTAGAAGATGAAATCTTTATTATAGGGGGTGGTGAAATCTATTCACTCTTCCTTCCTTATGCAGATTACTTATATATTACACTAGTTGATAAAGTTATTAACGGTGATACAGATTTTCCTTCATATGAAGACCAATTTGAGCTTATTAAATCTACACCAGGTGAAACTATGACCGAAGATGGGCATAGCTTTGCTTTTACTGTTTGGAAAAGAAAATAATATGTTGAATGATTGGAGGCATTATAATGGTTAATCCTTACAAGCTCCCTCAGCAACTGGAATATTATATTAAAGAAAACACTCAGGCACTTACAGATTTACTTATAGCGCTTTGTAAAATTCCTGCCCCCTCACTTCATGAGGAAGGGCGTGCCACATTTTGTAAAAACTATCTAGAAAGCTTCGGTGCCAAAAATGTCCACATTGATGAAGCCCTTAACGTACTTTATCCACTAGGATGCAAAGAACATGAGGAAATCGTTATCTTTATGGCACATACAGATACAGTTTTTCCAGATACTTCACCTATGCCTGTAGAAGTGAAAGATGGCAACATCTATGCGCCCGGTGTAGGTGATGATACAGCTAACTTAGCTATTTTACTTCTTATGGCGAAATACGTTACCACTTATAATCTCTCACCAAACTGTGGTATCTTATTTGTTGCTAATTCTGGAGAAGAAGGCCTTGGTAACCTCAAAGGCTGTAAACAGCTTATTAAAGATTATGGCAAACGTATCCGTGAAGTTATTTCCTTTGATTGTACTTATAATACACTCTGTCAAAAGGCAGTGGGCTCTTCAAGATACAAAATCACAATCCGTACAGAAGGTGGCCATAGCTTCCAGGATTTCGGTAATCGTAATGCAATTTACTATCTCTCTGCATTAATTACAGAACTTTATGCTATACAGGTTCCTAAAATTGGTGATAGCCATACCACTTATAATGTAGGTGTAATTGAAGGTGGTACTTCTGTGAATACCATTGCAGAAGATGCCTATATCCTCTATGAATATCGCTCAGATACGCATGAATGCCTCCGCATTATGGAGGAAAACCTTATGCGTCTTCTAGCCTCTTATAAGGCTAAGGGACTAGATATCACACTCGAAAACCTAGGGACTAGGCCATGTATGCAGCACACTAATATTGCCCTACAATCTGCTCTAACTAAGAAATGTGAAACACTTCTTACATACTATACAGGCCATAAGCCTAAACTAGTATCAGCTTCTACAGATTGTAACATTCCTTTTTCTCTAGGCATTCCTACTGTATGCTTCGGTCTTTATGAAGGCGGTGGCGCACATACAAGGGAGGAATGGGTAAATATAGCAAGCCTTAACACAGGTTTTCATCTAGCTGCTGCTCTTATTCTGCAGTATTTTAATGAATAGGTTAAAAGTAAAGTTAAAAATGGACTTTCCTACGCTAAGACAAAAGGAAGTGTTGCGAAACTAAACAACTAGTTTTGCAACACTTCCTTCTTTTATTATCTTCCGTTATCTTATATTCTTATTTTTCACCCTATTTTACAGTCCAGTTACCATTACTATAAATCATTGAACCTGTTAGGCTAAATCCTGTTTGAGTTGAACCTGGAATCCGTACACCATTACCATCAGTAAATATTACATGTACATCCTCCCATTCTTCTGGTGCTACATAGCTATAAATATTATTGCCTTCATTTGTCATAAGTACACCTGGCCATGCTGCATTTTCTTTAACTGTATCATCACTTTCATCATATGCATAAATATAAACTTGACTCCAGTTGTATGATGCGTTATCAAAATATGCTATTTTAGATGAAGTTACATCATCATCATTATCATTATCTTCATCACTAACTGTATATGTGCTCCAGTTACCATTATCATAAATCATTGTACCTTTTAATACATAACCAGATTGATTAGCCCCTGGCACCTGATTATTGCCATCATTAAAGATTACCTGTGCTTCATCCCAACCTTCAGGTAATGTATAACTATATAAATTATTGCCCTCATTTGTCATTGCTACGCCTGGCCATTGTGCTACTTCTTTTACAGTAGAACCACTTTCATCATATACATAAATATTAACCTGGTCACTCCAATCAGATGGTTTTACAAAATAAGCAGCTAATGGATCTTCTTCTCCCTGTGATTCAGTAAGTGCTACATGCCAATCATTGCTACTATTATTATCCCATCCTGTACCGTTTGTAAATACAAAGTCTAATGTGCTTGTAGCTTCTGATGGCACTGTAATTGTAGCTTCCCACTTATTGGCACCTGTTTGATTCATTTGAACATCTTCACTTGTAAGCCAGCCATCATATCCCCAGTGAAGTAACATCTCACCTGAACCATCAAGTGTTGTACCTGTTGCATCATATTTAACTGTAACTGCTTCACCAATAACTGGTTTCTCTGGAGATGTTGTTGCCCTATTTGAATTATTAGTTATATCTCCTGAACCTGTTTCACCTACTACATAATCACCAATTACAACGATTCTACCACCTGGTACTTGACCTGTAATATATCCACCAGAAACATTAAATGTCGCCCCTGAACCTGCCTTATCTGTATAGTTCCCATCCGCTAAATTTGTTGGGCTATTTAAATAGAAACTATCTGAAGTATTAATAATAGCAGTGCCTTTTGTACCACGATCAATCATTACTGTTTCTTGTCTTGGATAACGAATATATTCACCTTGTCCGGCCATTGCATTATGGAAGAAGTTAACTGCCACAACTTCTTGATTTTTCCATAACTCTTCTCCTGCTTCACCGATTGTTCCTGCTGGTCTAGATAAAAGTAATGGTGCTACATTAGCTCTTGCTGCTAAAATTCCCCAACACATCTTTCTTTCATAATCTGTAAGCCAAGTTGAATTTCCATCTTCATACGTATCATGATTTTCAAAGTAGCTTACAAGATTAGAAGCTGACATACCTGTATTGTAATCACCTATTGAATAAAGGTTTTTATTAGCTACGGCCTCTCTTAATGTCCATCCATAACTATGATCTGTAATACGCATATAACTTGTATAAGCACCTAAGTTATCTGCCCCACCTTGTAATATCTCACCATATAAGAATATATTATCCTTATTATTTAAACTTCCTAATACATTATCCCAATAACTACCTTGCCAACTTTGGCCACTATCGGCGCCTCTATTTGTCTCAATATGTTTTGCAGCATCAAATCTAAAGCCATCGGCACCACAGGCAATACACTCATTCAAAAAGGCACTTGCTTTAGCTTGAACTTCTGAGCTCTGCGTATTTAAGTCTGGCATACCTATACCTTGTTGTGTAACTGCCCATCTATTATTCCAATCAGTACATTGACCTAAATTATGATAAAAATCATAACGATCAAATGCTGGATCTACCACGCCTGACCAACTATTTTGATCTCCATTATTCGCCATATGATTCATAACTGCATCAACAATGATTTTAATACCATATTTATCTGCTTTTTGACATAATGCAGCAAATTCGTCTTTTGTTCCTAATTGAGCATTTCCAATTGATTGATTAGTAGGTTGATATAAAATCCACCACTTACTTGCATCTTTCGTACTATCCTTCGTACCTTGTACTGGAGAAACTTGAACTCCCGTATAGCCAGCAGCTGCAATTTCAGGTAACTTCGCCTTAATTGTATTAAAAGACCAGTTAAAAGCATGTAGCATAACACCATCTTGTACCTTTTCTGATACCGTTACCGGTGAAGCTGCAAAAATAGTATTTTGCATAATATTCTGCAATGGTCCAACTGGTAACGTTACCATAGTAGATAAAATAATAGCCCCTATACGTTTTATAAAATTCCTTCGTTTCATAAAATTCCTTCGTTTCATAAAATTATCCCTCCATATCTTTTTTATATCAAATCCTTATTCAATCTTAACTCTTATTAGAAACGTATCCGATTATTTTAAAAAAATTATAGATATGAAATCTATATTGAGCTCGTTACAGATATATTATTTATCTCAAAAAAATAAATCAACATCTCTAGTACATTATGTATAATTTTTGTGTCTATCCTGTAATTATTTATACATTTCTGCCATCTCATTGTCTAAGTTGTATCTTTATCTTAGTCATATTTTATAGATTTTGCATTTATACAATTGAGTTATTCATTTATTGATAATACATCTATTCACAATAAAAAGGCTATAGCACTAGATTTTTTCACTAGTACTATAGCCCTCTTTAGTTATAATTAGTCTTCTTTAACTTTTCTTCTTGGTTTGTAGTTATTGCGTCCACCTTCTTGACGTCTGTCACCGCGGTCTCCGCGGTCACGTCTCTGGCCACCGCCACCATTGCCACCTTGTTTTTTGTTAGCAACTTCGATGTTAACTTTTCTACCTTTTAAGCTTTCACCAATAAGACTTGTCATTACATTTTCTAAATGATTTTTTGGTACTTCGAAGAATGAGAATTTCTCAAGCATATCTACACGACCAATTTCTTTTCCTTTAATTTCACAGTTAGATGCAATGAATTTAACTAAGTCTGAAACTTGTAAGTTGTCTTTTTTACCAAGGTTGATGAAAAGACGAACCATGTTGCCATCAAATTTACTTGCATCAAAGCTTGAACGCGCTGATAAATCTTCTACAGAAAGCTCTGCAGATGCACCCATTACAAGTTTGTCCATAGTCATTTTAAGGAAAGCTGCTGCTACTTCAAGAGAAGTTGCATAGTTTTCTTCTGTGATATCGCCCACTTCTTCTAAAAGTGTTTCAATATAATTTGTATATTTAGAAAGTCCGCCTTCAGCAAGTACTTCTTTTACTTCATCCATGATACCTGAAAGTTTATTTTCTTGGATATCTTCGATTGAAGGTGGTTTGATAAGTTTAATTTTTGATTTTGTATAACGTTGGATATCTCTTAATTTAACAAGTTCTTTACCAGCTGCAAATGTATAAGATACACCTTGACGTTTTGCACGACCAGTTCTACCGATACGGTGTACATAATATTCTTCATCACTTGGTACATCATAGTTGAATACTGCATCTACATCATCAACGTCAATACCGCGAGCTGCTACGTCTGTTGCAATAAGAATATCAATAAGACCATTTCTGAAACGAGACATAACATTATCTCTTTGAAGTTGTTTCATATCACCATGAAGAGATTCTGCACTGTATCCTCTTGCTTGAAGATCACGGCAAAGGTCATCAACGCGGCGTTTTGTATTACAGAATACTACTGAAAGTTTGAAGTTATTTGCATCGATTAAACGTGATAATACCTCTACTTTGTTAGCATCTCTAACTTCTAAGTAGTACTGCTCGATAGTAGGTACTGTAAGCTCTTTATGAACTACGTTTACTTTTACTGGATCATTTTGATATTTGTTTGCAATGTCTAAGATTGCTTTTGCAAGTGTCGCTGAGAAAAGTACGAATTGACGTTCTTCTGGTACACTTTCTAAAATAATATCAATATCTTCACGGAATCCCATGTTAAGCATTTCATCTGCTTCATCTAAGATAATCATGTTTAAATCATCAAGTTTAAGTGTTCTTCTTCTGATGTGATCCATTACACGACCTGGTGTTCCAATGATAACTTGTGGTTTTTTTCTAAGGGCAGAAATTTGACGATCAATTTGTTGTCCACCATAAATCGGAAGGACACGTACACCCTTTTTGTATTTTGATAAAGCTGTTATTTCTTCAGCTACTTGGATAACGAGCTCACGTGTTGGACAAAGAATTAAAACTTGTACATTATCATCACTTGTATCCACAAGTTCGATTGCTGGGATACCGAAAGCACATGTTTTACCTGTTCCTGTAGGTGCTTGTGCAATAATGTCTTTTCCTTCTAAAATAACTGGGATTGCTTTTGCTTGAATAGGAGTTGTCTCCTCAAATCCCATGTCCTGAGCCGCTCTAATAATTTCTTCTGATACTTCTAATTGGTTAAATAATATACTTTCTATGATCATTACCTCTACAATCTATCTATAATTTATATAAACATCAAATGGCTAGTGCCATCTTCTCTTCGGAGTAAGAAAATATTTGAAACACCGTTTTCTACTCGAACTTCCTTGCTCTTAAATAAAGTGACTAGCGTCACATTATCTATATTTGAGCCGCACAGTTAAAAACCGAACTTTCCTACTCTAAAATAAAGAGTCTAGCGTCGCGTTATCTTTAGGATAGGAAATTATAGTTATACTTTCCTAATCCATAAAAAACGAGTCTTCGCTTACATACTACATTGAATAATACTACATATTTGGAAAAACCTCAAGGAGTAAAATGTTCCATAGCCTTCAAAATATGCCCAAAACCAAAAAAAATTTCTTCCTATTTATAATATAGGTATTTAAAAGCATACGTTTTACACTATTTCCCATTTATTTTATACAAGCTATTTATCGTTAAATTAATTCCATTATTTACCACGTTTTTTATTTATCTTTTTATATTTCATTGAATTTAAAGTTTACTTTTATTAATCTGTATATTATACTAAATTATACAAACACACTAGCTAGGGGTGCCATTTGGCTGAGAGGATTATTCCAACTCGTTGAACCTGATATGGTTAATACCATCGTAGGGAAGCAAGTCGATTATGATTAATTATCTTTTATATAGATATTTAAATCCTTCAAACCATAAATTTTATTGCCTCTAAATAGATTTTCTATTTGGAGGTTTTTTTATTGCTTTTTATATTGTACCCCTTATAAATAAAAATAATTTCAGCTTTAGAATGTTTGAGAATACTATAAAATGGGAGGCTTTAAAGTGAATTATACAACACAAATGGATGCTGCAAAAAAAGGGATTGTCACAAAGGAAATGGAAACTGTTGCAAAAAAGGAAAATGTAGATGTAAAACTTATTATGCAAAAAGTAGCTGAGGGTAAAATTGCTATTCCTGCTAATAAAAATCATGCTTGTCTTTCTGCTGAAGGTGTAGGTGAAGGCTTAAAAACTAAAATCAACGTTAACCTTGGTATTTCTAGAGACTGCTGCAACATTGAAAAAGAAATGGAAAAGGTAAATATGGCGATTCAAATGGGAACTGAAGCTATTATGGACCTTTCAAACTATGGTCATACAGAAATGTTTAGAAAAAAACTCATTGCCACTGCTCCTGCTATGATTGGAACAGTACCAATGTACGATGCCATTGGTTTCTTACAAAAAGACATTGCAGATATCACAATAGATGAGTTCTTTAAAGTAGTTGAAAAACATGCTGAAGACGGCGTAGACTTCATGACAATTCACGTAGGTCTTAATCGTGAAACAGTTGAAACCTTTAAACGCAATAAACGTCTTACAAATATCGTTTCTCGTGGCGGCTCTCTCCTATTTGCTTGGATGGAAGCTAATCATGCTGAAAATCCATTTTATGAATACTATGATAGACTTCTCGATATCTGTGAAAAATATGATGTTACCTTAAGTCTTGGAGATGCCTGTAGACCTGGTAGTATTGCTGATGCAACAGATGCAGTTCAAATCAAAGAACTCATTACACTTGGAGAGCTTACAAAACGTGCTTGGGAAAGAAATGTTCAAGTCATGATTGAAGGACCAGGGCACATGGCACTCAATGAAATTGAGGCAAACGTTATGCTAGAGAAAAAACTTTGTCATGGTGCACCATTCTATGTACTCGGACCACTTGTAACAGATGTTGCGCCTGGCTATGATCACATTACAAGTGCTATCGGGGGTGCTATTGCGGCAGCGGCTGGCGTAGACTTCTTATGCTATGTTACACCAGCTGAACACCTTCGCCTACCTAACCTTGAAGATATGAAAGAAGGAATCGTAGCTACTAAAATAGCAGCCCATGCTGGTGATATTGCAAAAAATATCCCTGGTGCAAGAGACTGGGATAACAAAATGAGCAAAGCCCGTGCAGATATCAACTGGGAAGCTATGTTTGACCTCGCCTTAGAACCAGAGAAACCAAGACGTTATCGTGAAGAATCAAAACCCGAACACGAAGATACCTGTACAATGTGTGGTAAAATGTGTGCTGTCCGCAGCATGAACAAAGTCCTTGCTGGAGAAAAGGTTGATATCTTTGAATAAATAAGAGATGTATATGGGAAACAGAAAAAAGTTATGTTGGAGTTACTTTTAAAAAGAAAAAAAGTAACTCCAACATAACTTTTATTTAAAATCTCTGCGTTCATAAAATAGGTCGATTATGCCGTTATTAATTTCTGTTGAAATAAGTTTTAGGGGCATTTCTTTTTCGTGCTTTGTAAATAGGCTAATGCCTTTTCCTAATAATGTTGGTATGAGTGAAACACACACCTTGTCAATTAAATCTAAATTTATCAATTGATTAACTATAGATGCCCCACCACAAATCCATATATCTTTTCCATCTTCTAGTTTAAGCCGGTTTATTAAATCAGATAAATTTTCATCAGTAAAAATAATCTCATCAGTACTATCTAATTTCTTATGCGTTAAAACATAGCTCTTTTTACCAAGGTACGCCCATGAGTCAGGAGATAGCTCTGTGACAATTTGATAGTATGTTTTATATCCCAAAATTACTATATCCACCGTTTCTATAAAGCGTGGGAAACTCCCTTGATTGTCTTTATCACTTCCATCCCCTGCTAACCAGTCCACGCCTCCCTTTTCATCTGCAATATAACCATCTATACTCATCGCAATATATAATATAACTTTTCTCATACTTTCCTCCCCCATCTATATATTTTGATCTATCAATTTGGGAAATATCTCTTTTTAGTCTAATCACATTATATCAAGATTATAATTAAGCGCAACTTGCATATGGCATTACTCCCCTAATAAAAATTCCCTATATAATTTCCATGTTTCATCTTCCCATTTATAAATAGAAACATTATCAAACTGGCAATCATAGTCACAAGGATACTGCTGTACATACTGCCATACAGTTTCATAAAGAGGCTGAAGCCTTTTAGAAGCTATGGTAACGTGGAAGGTCTTATCCTTTCCATCTTTTGAATCAAAATGAATATAAGGTACCTCACCCATTGTATCAATCAACCTATCATGCATCGCTTTACCAGCCTTAGACATATTGACATGCATATAAATCACACGGTTATCAAAATGATCATACCCCTCTAACCTAAAAGGCGCTGCCTTTTCACTATGACAGAATTTCTCCAATGCATCCGTAAGTTCTGTAAGCTCTCCCTCATGTTCAAAAGGTGCTTTAATCGTAAAATGCGCTGGCAACTTAGAAGACCTTGCTTGGAACTTCTCCCATATCTCCTTTCTTAAGTTATTGTTACTCACCCCAGCTTCGCCTTTCACAACGCATACCACTACATATCTCATCTTTTTATCACATCCCTATCTTATCTTATCTTATCTCATACTATTTCATATTATTTCTTCTTGCCTATACCCGTTGATTTACGGCTTCAAGTATTCTCTCTCTCATCTATATCCTTCTTTTATCTTATACCACTCTGCCACATTTTTGCCCCTAAATGAATTCACACAAAAAGGCATCAGCCCCTTAACATGCCAATGCCTTCCCTTTAAAACCTATGAATGAATGAGTTTGCCCAAGAATCCGTATTTTTTACGTATTCTATATTTCCTAAAGTTTAACCTTTTTATTTCCTACTCTATAACCTTCATACTTACTTACTTACTTACTTATGCAAAGTCATCTTTCCCCCGCTAGCAAAGCAGTTACTTTCTGCAACTACTTCCTATATAAAAGAGACTACCGTCACCACCCGATTTTCACCACAAATAAGTTCGCTTCCTGCTTCAAAATAAGTGTCTTCGTAAGGGCCAGCTCTGAGTCTTCTTCAACATCTTGCGTGGGTGTGGGTAAGTTGGCGTATTTATTTTTATCTGACCTTCGAGCGTAGCGAGGGTCAAGGAAAAATAAATACGCCAACTTATCCATGCCCTCAATGCCTCCACAAGAAGACTCAGCCTACTCCCTTACGCAAGCCCTACCCTTATTCACTTTATTTAAGTTTTTGTTCTAAACCTTCCCAGTCTTTAAGGAATCGTTCAATTCCATTGTCTGTAAGAGGATGTTTTGTCATTTGTACAATTACTTTATAAGGTACAGTTGCAATATGTGCACCCGCTTTAGCCGCTTCTACTACATGAAGTGGTCCACGAATACTTGCTGCAATGATTTCTGTTTTGATACCGTGAAGTTTGAAAATGTCTGCGATATCTTTTACAAGCGCCATACCATCCATGCCGATATCATCAAGACGTCCAATGAATGGACTAACATATGTTGCACCAGCTTTTGCTGCAAGTAATGCTTGTGCTGCTGAGAAAATTAAAGTTACATTTGTATGAATGCCTTTTTCTGTTAATTGTTTTGTAGCTTTTAAGCCTTCTTCAGTCATTGGAAGCTTGATTACAATATTTTTATGTATTTTAGCAAGTTCCACTGCTTCTTCTACCATTTTAGGGGCTTCAAGTGAAATAACCTCTGCACTGATAGGTCCATCTACAATACTTGTAATTTCAGTAATAACAGATTTAAATTCAAGACCTTCACGCGCAATAAGTGATGGGTTAGTTGTTACACCACAAATGACACCTAAATCATTTGCTTTACGGATTTCTTCTGTGTTGGCTGTATCTACGAATAATTTCATTGCTTTTTTCCTCCTAGATGAGTGTATATTATATTTTAATTTACCTATGGGTCTAATTGTTCGGTCGTCATGTTGTACGTACAAGTTAACTATACTATTTTTCTGAATATTTTTCAATAGTATGTAATTAATAAAACAAAATTTTATTTTTATACAACCTCATCTATATTATTTTTTTATTGATATTATTTCAGATACAAATTGCACATATGTATTTATCTATGTTGTTCAATATAAAATTGAAATTGATCTGAGCGATAAATAGCTTCAAAATATTCTACAATCACTTCTTTTCCCTTAAACTCACCATATACTTGTCCCTTAAAGAGCATAACTGGTGCACCTTCTTTTACTTTTAGCTGAAGTGCAATTTCTTCACTTGCCAAAATGGCCTCTACTGTTCGAATTGCTCTTTTAATGACTATCCCGTAATCTTTTTCAATAACCTTATAAAGAGACTCTTTATTAAAATCTATTTTTTCAATGCCAGGTACTAAATAATAGGGAATATGACTTTTATTTTTATTGATAGGTATATCATCACCATAAATAACGCGTTCCATATAAAATGTATCTTCCTCAGGACTAATCTCCAGCATTTTTGCAGTCTTCTTAGAAGGCTTTTCTATTTGTGCCTTAAGTACATAGGGTTTAGGTTCTAAGCCATAACGCCTAATATCCTCACTACATCCAGATAATTTTATAAGTCCTTGTTCAAAACCACGTCCTTTTACAAAGGTTCCTTTGCCTTGTCTCTTATATAAATAACCTTCGTTTACAAGTTCATCAATAGCCTTTCTAACCGTTGTGCGACTTAAATTATATGTCTGCATAAGTTTGGGTTCTGAAGGAATACATTCATCTACACCAATCTCTTCATTTTCAATCATATCAATAATTATATTCTTAAGCTGATAATACATAGGTAAAAAATTATTTTCTATTTGCATATGACATCTTTCCCTTATCTATTTTATAAATTTATTTTCAATTTCAAATTTAATTTCAAGTTTATTATATCACATTTCACTTTTACTCAAGATATTTGCGTAAACTAATCTATAACCTATTTTATATGAATGCATAAATGGCATAGACTCTTACTACTTTTATAGTAATTGTCTATGCCACTTATTCTATCTTATAATTTCTTCTTTTACTTCAGCCACTCTCATAATGCAAATCATATAATTTTCTCTAATCCATTAAATTAATCTTTTCAAGTAAGTAGTATAATATCTTCTTCTGCTCCGTTATAACATGTGCTTCACAGGTCATCCCTACTTTTATTTCAGCAGCTTCTCCTTTGTAGCTATAAACAGTTTGCTTTGCAATGCTTCCTTCTACTAGGTAGCCACTAATGCCTTGACTTTCACTAACTTTAGCATCTGTAGAAATTTTTTGAATTTCCCCTTCTAGCTGGCCATATTCTTTATATGGTAATGCATCAAACTTGTACTTAATTTGATCACCCACTTCAATGCCCGCTATTTCACGGTTTGGCATGAAGATTTCAATCTTATATAAGCTATCACTCATTGGGATAATCGTTGCAATATCTGCACCTGCACTAATGAGGTCACCAGTACTTATATTGGTCCCTATATGAATTGTGCCATCAATTGGTGCAACTACGCTGCAGTCAGCAATAGCGACTTCTATGCGCTCTAATTCCCTCTGACCTGTACGATATGTTTGTTCCATTTCTTCAATCTGGCTATTTAACTCTACGAGTATATCTGTCTTATATTTTTTTAAACTCAATTGTCTTTGTTCTTCATTAGCTGCTAATAAAGTCTCATCTACAACGAGTTTACTTTTTTCCTGTTCTGCATTTGTTTTGGTCAGCTTAATTTCTTCTATCTTACGCTCTACTTCGCCTAATGCACTTACCTTCAAGCTTACTAATTTATTTTGTGCTGCTTCAAATTCTGCTTTTGAACTTTCTAATTCCTTCTTTGCTACGAGATTCTCTTCATCTAAGCTACAATTTAGCTCATAAGCTACCTTCTTATCCATCACTTCCTGTTCTAGTTCTCTTACTTCAAAAATATAGGTATCAAATGCTAAGGCATACGCACAGGTCTTATTTTCAAAAACGTTTTCGCCTTGCGTAATAGAGGCTTTATAATCTGTAAGCTCTTTAAGCGTATTGTCATACTCTAAAATTTTATTTTCATAAATCTGCTTATTAATATCCGTTTGACTTGCAGATATAGTTTCATTTTTACTTGCAATTTGATTGGCATTTTTAAGATTTTCGAAGTCTTGAGTATATTTTATATAGCGCTCATAGTATTCCTTTTCTTCAGTTTTTGAAAAAAGATTTTTATCCTGTTCGATGCTATCCCTTAACTTCTTAAGCCTTTCAAGCTGCACTTCAATATCTTTAATAAGCTCTTCTTGTTTCAAACGTGAAATTTCCAGGTCATCATAAGCAACTGTAAAAAGAACCTCTCCTTTTTGTACCTGCTTGCCTTCTTCTAAATAACTAGCTGTTATTTCTCCTTGTACCTTATTGCGTACACTACTGATATTTTCATTTGGGCGCACGACACCTGTTCCCTTAGAAACAACATCTATTTCTCCAAAGTACATCCATACACCTGCTAAAATAATACTGATTAGTAAAATATAAATAAAATAGCTTAGAAATCGGTGAGGTTTACTTTCATACATTTCCTTACTATCTGTAATTTCTTGTATGTTTTTTATAATTGGCTGCATTAACTTCTCACCTTCCTATCTTCTATTTCTAGACTAGGTAATTGTTGCTGCCATAATTCATAATAGCGTTTTTCAGCTTTCATTAGTTCCTCATGGCTACCCTCTTCAATAATCTCACCTTTATCCATTACAAAGATACGGTCACAACGCTTAATTGTACTGAGTCTATGCGCAATAATAATAGTGGTCATACCCTTGCTAAATGTATTAATAGTATTTTCAATAGCTGCTTCTGTAATAGAATCTAGATTACTTGTTGCCTCATCTAATATTAAAATATCTGGCTTTTTAAGGATTGCTCTTGTGATTGCAAGCCTTTGTCTCTGCCCACCAGATAGATTTGCACCATTTTCTTCAAGGTGGGTATTATATCTAAGCGGTAATTCATTAATAAACTCATGAGCCCTTGCCATCTTGGCTGCTTCCACTACCTCTTCCATACCTATATCTTCTGTTCCTAATAATAAATTTTCTAAAATGGTCCCACTAAATAAGAAGGTTTCTTGTGGTACATAGGCAATATGCTCCCTTAAAGCTTCTTTCTTGATATCTAAAATATTATTGCCATCAATTAGAATGTCACCCTTTTCTATTGGATAGAAATTAAGCAAGAGCTTCACAAGTGTTGTCTTACCGCAGCCACTCTCACCTACTAGAGCAATGCGTTCGCCCTTTTTAATCTCCATATTAATATGCTTTAACACTAAATTTCTAGTGCCATATCTAAAGTCTACATTCCTTAAGCTTACTGCACCTTCAAATTTTTCAGGCTGCATTTTCTTTTCTTCATTTTCATCACATTCTAGTTCTAAATCTAAGATTTCACCTAAACGCTCTGCTGCTACCATGGCAGTTTGCAGTTCAGGTTGCAGATTAATAAGGTTCTTCATTGGTGTTAAGAAATATGCAAGTAATGAATTAAACGTGATTAAACTTCCCACTGACATATTCCCTTGTAAAACCTGATATGCCCCTACCCACAAAATCACTACACCACCTATAAGTTCTACAAGATTTTTAAGAATCCCTTGTACATTAGTCGTTAAAGCCAATTTAAAAATGCTTCTTAAAAGCTTGATAAACTTACCTTCTGTCTCTAAATTCACCTTACGTTCTGCATTAAATGCCTTTACAGTCTGAATCCCATTAAGTGATTCTACTAAGTAAGATGTAAGCTGGGCATTCTCCTCCATCTGCCTTTGATTTCCCTTTTTAAGCGACTTATTAAAGGCAAACACAATTACTGCATATAACAGTACAATAATAAATGCCACACCAAATAGAAGACCATCTTGCATATACAAAATGATACCTCCACCAATTACCATTAATGTGTCAATCATTATAGTTAATGTGGCACCAGATATGGCATCTCTTACATGGCCTGCATCTTGAAAGCGAGAAATAATTTCCCCCACTCTTCGCGTTCCAAAGAAACTCATTGGTAATTTCAGAACATGCTCATAATAACCAAGTAATAATGCTATATCTAACTTTTGACTCAGGTAGAGTAATAAATGTGACCTGAAACCACTTAAAATAGTTTGTAATATGTATAATCCAATTACCCCAAGTGATAATACATGTAACGTTTTCATAAGTCCATAGGGCAATATATCATCTAAAAGAGCCTTCATATAGAAGGCACCTAAGATCCCCAATGCGGTATAAATAAGTGATGCTAAAAATACTTGAATAAGCAGTCCCTTTTGCGGTAATAACAAATGAAAGAATCGCTCAAAAAGACCTTTTGTTTCTTTCCCCTTTTTAAAGTTTTGATTTGGTACTAATAAAATAAGAACACCTGTCCAAATCTTGAAAAATTCATCTGGTGTATACTTCACAATTCCTTTTGCGGGGTCCGCAATGATCACTTCTTTTTTAGTAATCTTATGGATGACAACATAATGCAGCAACATGCCATCTACTACAACATGAGCAATAGCTGGCAGTGGAAATTCACTAAAAAATGCTTCCTGATTTCCCTTTACCCCTTTTGCACTAAATCCTAATTGCTCAGCAGCTTTAATCACACCAAAGGCATTTGTGCCTTGTTTATCTGTTCCTGCTACTTCCCTAATTTTTGTAATAGGTGTTTTAAATCCATATTGCTTGCAAATTGTTGCAAGGCAAGCTGCACCACAGTCTGTTATATCATGTTGTTTAATGCAATTATATTTCATAAAGTCCTCTCATGTGTATTAAGTATTGTCTTTTATCTTTAAATTATCCAAATAACTTTTTTAAAACTTTAATAATCGAGCTATTTAAGCTGTTTAGTGTGCCACCTTCTATTTTTCTTAATTCCTTTTCATCTGTAATCTCTTTAAATTTTTTTACATTCCATACTGTAGTTTTTGTATTCTTTTTCATATCTATTTTCTCCTGTTATTTTTTGATTTTATATAATATATTGTATTATTTTACTTATCTCAAAACAATATTTTGTCACAAAATGTTGTTTTATAGCCATGAAATGTATTAAAAAAAGGCTGAAGGAATTATTTATTCCTTCAGCCTTTTTTTAGTATATATCTGTTTTTCCTTACCTAAAAAATATACTTCATTCTTCTACATCTTTTCAACAACTTGTCATAACATGTTATAAAAAAGACATCAAATGTATTATTTTGAAGTAATGCTACATATCATTTCAACGCAGAATTGCTCCTCTTTTACTTCCGTCTTAAAATGCATATCATATTTCTCTGCTACTGCCCTCATATTTTCAATACCAAATCCATGATACTTTGTATCTTTTTTAGATGTTTTTATCTTACCAGCTTGAATTTGTATATTCTCTGCTATAGGATTACAAATACTTATAATAAGATATTCCCTATTATGTGCTAACTCAACGCTTATTGTACGCTTACGAACCTCTTCTATTTTTACACAAGCTTCTATGGCATTATCTAATGCATTTGCAAACAATGTACATTTATCCATGGCATCCATTTCTAATGGTGCTACAAATCTTCCCTTAACCTTAAGTGCTATATTTTGTTCTTCTGCTCTCCCTAACTTTTCTTGTAATATAGCATCTATAATCGTATCTCCTGTATTAATCTTATTTCCTAATTGTTCAATACGCTTTGTCACGTTTTCAACATAGGTTATTGCCTCTTCGTTTTTATTATTTTTTAAAAGGCTTTGAATACAAATCATATGGTTCTTCATATCATGCTTAAGCCCACGTGTTTCTCTATTAATACGTTCTAAATATTTATAATGATTAAACTGTATTATTAATTGTTCTTTGATCATAGCATTTGTATACTCATATTCTTTATTAGCGATTACTTTATTAATACATACTATAATCAGTATATTAAATGCCAATAAGCAACACATCACTGCACTTTCCATAATGAGTGCTTCCATTTTCGTTAAGTTCACAATAAAGGTCTCTAAGAAAATTGCTAATATGATATAACTTGAAATAGGCAATATAATAAGTAATGTCGTCACTGTCCCACCTAAATGGTTCATATACTGCTTTTTCTGCGGATTCTTCTTAATATATAGCTTGTATACCCTGCTAAATCCAACAAGTATAATAAATTTTATATACTGTACAACAACCTGTGCTAACAATTTACTTTCACTTACTACTGCATAATCTTTCTGGAGTATAAAACTTACTCCTATAATCAATGTTTCTTCTAATATCAAGTCTAAACATAAGCTTAAAAATAATATACCAAGTTTCAATATAAACTTCCCATTAAATAGATAAAAGCAGGTTGTAAAGATATACACGTAATAAATGATATTCCTTAATGGATATGCATAATATTCTCCAGCTACAATCATGAAACAATACGCTAATCCTATCCCTATATAAATTCCTTTATATCTGGGTTTCACCTCTAAAAAAGTATTATATACAAATAAAAAAATCAGGAATTCTATGGCATATATAATCATTTCTCGTATGCTTTCTAACATTAGTTCCATATCTTTTTATCCTTTATTAGATGATTCATAAATGCTTCTTTAAAAGCTTTATAGCGTAACCTACTTACGTATACTATCTCATTATTCTGAAGCGTTGCTCTATCATTATCTATTTTCGTTACTTTTTCTAGATTTACTATGTAGGATTTATGCACCCTGAAGAAACCATTGGATTGTAATTTCTTTTCTAAATCACTAATTTTCTCCCTAATGGTATAGCACTGTTCTAATGTGTGAATATTAATATTCTTCCCGATACTTTCTACGTATAATATATCTTCGTAGTTAAGCTTTATAATATTTTTCTTAATACTTATTGTAAGAAATTTCTTCTCTTCCTTTTTCAAATAATTTACTGCATCATCCAGTGTTTTATTAAACTCAATTTCTTCTATGGACTTAAGCAAATATCTAAAAGCTTGTACTTTAAAGGCCTCAAAAACTCTTTCCTTATGACTTGTCAAAAATATAATAATACTATTGTTACCCAATGCTCTAATTTTCTCTGCCGTTTGTATACCATCAATCTCTTTCATAGATATATCTAATAAAAGTATAGACTCTTCATTATTACTCTGAAGTAATTCTTCACCACTACTGTACTCAAAAATCTCCGCCTCTATAGTACATTGCTGGCAATACTTTTCTACTAGTAGTCTAACCTCTTGCCTTAATATGTTTTCATCTTCACAAATACCTATTTTCATAATTTTACCTCGTATTTCAATCTTGTTTTATGTAAAAATTATTTTAAATATAGTATTCATTTTAATATAACTCTCCTGCTTTATCAATTATGGTTAACTACTATTTCTAATTTCTTGTTTTCCTCAAAAGAAAATTTCCTCGTAAGAAAACTTATATTTAAAAAACATAAAAAGCCCCCTTCTAGGTAAGCAAGTTTTTATTACCACACTTGTCTACCTAGAAAGGAGCCTATCAAGCTTTTATTTAAATAGCTTTTATAAAGTAGCGCTCTAATTTAAAGGCTATTAGTACGACATAAAACATATCCCAAATAAATATGCTTCCCCATAAATACATGTCGTTAGCTTTTAATGTCATCTGTTCTAGAGTATTTAATTTCACCTGTATGATTGACAAGAAAAACATTATCGTAAAGCATGTCAGGTAATATCCATTTATATGTGTGATATTAAATGCCTTTAATATTATTGCAGATATAAAACATAAGCTTGTTAACATGCTTACTATTCTTATATGTCCTATTTCTAATAATTCCACTTACCATACCTCTCATCACTATACTAAAAAACTCATTATTCATTTCTTTTCCTCCTCATTTATCCTAGAAAAATTTATTTTTAACATCTCTTACAAATTGTCTTCCTGCATTAAATCCCCTTTTATTTATCTTATAGATTTCACATTTATAAGGTCTTAGTTATTCATGATTTTTAGTTATGTGAAATCATTGCTCTCGCAAAAATACTATATTTTATAGTTTTTATTTTTTCAATATTTAGTCACAAAATATCCATTAGATGCATAGATTTCATTTTAAAACCTTACAATCAAAAAAGAGATATCGTAAACCATAAAATCGTTTCACGACATCTCTTTTCCAGTTTTTAAAAGTAATAAATCCTTTAATCTACTTTATACTGATTTACCACTTCATTCATGACTTCAATTTGCTCATGATTTTTCTTAGTTGCTTCACCCATTTGTTGCATATTATGGTCCATCTCTTCAGCTATTTTAGCAACATTTATTGTTCTTACCATAGATTGTTCTACCGTCACTGCAATTTCATTAACTGCTGTATCTACATGTAGCATAGCTTTCTGTAAACTTTCTGCTTCTTTTTTAAAGCCTTCCATCAATTCTCTAATAGACTTGGCATCCTCATTGTACTGATGACCAGCTTGTACAAATTTTTCATAATCAGTCATAACATTATTTTGAATATAAGTTGCCATAGAAGTTCCTACCTCTACCAAATCATTTACAACTGTAATAATATTATGGCTAGTAGCTTGAATTTCACTTGCTGTTAAAGCTGTATTATCTGCAAGCTTTGCTACCTCTTGCGCCACGATGGCAAAACCTCTGCCATGTTCTCCTGCTCTGGCTGCTTCAATATTTGCATTTAAAGCAAGTAAACCTGTTTGATCGGCAATATCTATAATACTCTTTGTTAATTCATTAATTTTTTCTACTGCTTTAGCTTGTTCTATTTTTTGTGCTAATAAGCCTTGAACATGTTCTAGATTCTCACTTGTTGCGATATGTGCTTTTTCTGCACCTTGTCTAAGTGCTTCTGATTTACTTTCAATCTCTCCAGAGAATTCAAAGCCGCAAGTTGTTTTATCTTTGATATCACCGATAGAACTTACTACCGCTTCTGTCATTTCCTTAGCTTTTACAAAAGAATTATTAGTTTCTTCCATTGCATCATGCATCTCTTGCATTGTCGCAGAAACTTGCATAATTTGGCCTACTGACCCTTGCATATCTTCTGCAAATACTTCAAAGGAATCTTTTATTCCTGTTGATGATTTTCTAATAGTTAACATACTGGTTCGAATATTTTCTAAGAGTGCATTAATATTCCCAGAAATAATCTCTAGCTCGTCCCCTGACTCTACTTCTAATTTTTTGGTTAAGTCACCATCACTATATACTACATCTAGAAGCTTTTGATTAACTCTACTCATATTTGTACCTACTTTTCTAGCAAAAATAATATTTACTAAAATCATAAGTACAAGGCATAAAAGCCCTGTTATTACTAATGTCATCATAAGGCTATTTGCCTTTTCGCGAATATTAGAACTTTCACAGTCTACGCCAATAATCCCTACAATCTCATTGGCAGAGTTATAAATAGGTGCATAAGCTGTATAAAACACACCCCATTCATCTTGAACTGGTTCATCCGTAATCGCTACCTGTCCGCTAAGTGCTTCTTTCATCTCTTCTTGTATATCATATGGGTCACCAATTTGGCATGGGTCACCCGCAGGATCTGCGGCTACAATAAATTGCATTTCTTGTTCATTTAACGGCTTTAATGAATAAACATATGTGACATCTTTATCCTTAAAAAACTTAAACATTTCTTCTTGCATTTCCTGATATACTTCAGTTATTTCATCTCCTGGTGCCAGTGTTTCAAATAAGTCACCATCCGTTTCAGAGGCTGCCATTTCTGCCATAGCTATTACATTACCCTTCATTGCATCCTCTAAATATTGTGATACGATATTATAAGTCATCCCTATTAATACTAAACAAATTACTACTCCAACTATAATACCGTTTAGTGCCACTTTAGATGCAATACTCATCCTTTTGGTTTTAACGCGCTTATATCCCCTTGTTTCTTTCATGTAATTTCTCCTAAACTTTTGTTTTCAAAAATATACTAGTTTTTATCTACCTATTGTTAGAGCCAGCTACACTAATTTACTAGTTAGAATTTAGAACCAGTTATCTAATTTATTATATCTTAGCATGTGTTTCCATTTTATAACAAATATATTTAGTTTATTATCTAACTTATTTTTTAAATCAAGCAACATTTTTTAATCATTGTATTTTAAACTTTTTAAATAAGGTAAATATTTTAACTGATTTTATGTTATACTTTTTATAAGCAAATCATCTTGACCTAATATTTAACCACTTAATTTTATAAACTGATTTGTTTCTAATATTATTATGGAGGTCTTAGTTATGTTGTTTCAAGTTTATGGGGAGAATAGTTTATATCAATGGCTAGGCGTCTTTCTTGTATTAATTTGTCTCATTGGACTTAATGAATTTACAAGGCGCTCTAAAGCTGGTGGCATTACCATGTTATTTGTTATTCCTTCTATCCTTACCGTATATTTTATAGCTATTTATATCGGCGTGGCTTTAGATATGCCATGGGCGCTTAATAATGTGACTTACACAAATATGAATAGCTGGTTCCACTATGCAAAACTCTATGCCGCACTAGCTGGTTGTATTGGTTTTATGCTTATTCGTTACGATTGGTGGATTGGGAAAAAGAAATGGTTTCTTTATTTCCCTTATGCCATTTTAGCAATTAATATTCTTATTGCTGTTTGTAGCGACTTTGAATCTGCTATTCGTGGTTTCAATACTTGGTGGGTTTCTTCTGAAGGTGTAAGTCTCTATGGGGGGGGGCATAATATCTTCAATGCTTTAGCAGGTATTCTAAATATCATTGGTATTACAGGCTGGTTAGGCATCCGTGTTTCAAAAGATAAACGTAACATGCTCTGGCCTGATATGATTTGGCTTTACATAATCGCTTATGATATTTGGAACTTTGCTTATACTTACAACTGCTTACCAACACACGCTTGGTATTGCGGGGTGGCACTTCTTCTTGCACCTACTATTGCTGCCTTTGGCTGGACAAAAGGGGCTTGGCTTCAAAACCGTGCACATACCCTTGCAATCTGGTGTATGTTTGCACAAGTTTTTCCTCTTTTCCAAGATTCAAGTGTGTTCTCAGTTAAGAGTGTACAATATGCTAATAACTTCGTTCCTATGACAGTCGTTAGTATTCTAGCGCTTATTGCAAACATTATTCTTGTCGTTGTAGTCTTTGCTAAAGCTATTAAACTCAAGAAAAATCCTTATACAAATGAAATCTTTACAGAATCTCCAAATTATAAGGATGCGGTTTCCGAAGCTTTTTAAAAATTCATTATTTAAGTATGCAGTAAAAGGAGCTATTCTAAATCATTCATTGTGATTTAGAATAGCTCCTTTATTGTGCTTCTTCTTGTAAAACTAGGAGACAAAAGACTACTTACTGGAATGGAAAAAAATCGTTTGAAACGCTTCCCGTTACTTCTCACTTTAACCCTCGCCATAGTCTATTCTGGCTGAGGTGGGGTCTCCTCTAATTTCTAAAACATAATATTGTGATACTATCTCTAGTACTATATACTTATATGCTCTAAATGTGGCACTCTTCGTCTCATTATCCCAACTTACATCTACATTTAAGGCTCTAGCTACTTCTGCTACTGGAATAAATGTTCTACCTTGATCTAATGTGGCTGGTGCGCTCATTGTAGTTGGCACACCATTTATAAACATTTCTTTACTCCATAAAGTAAGCTGCACAATTTGTTCTCCATGGATTGTGACGATTTTCTTTTCATTATCCCATTCTACTTGGCTTTCATCTAAACCAAGGGCATATGCTACATATTTGACTGGTAACATTGTACGGCCATATTTATTATAAGGTTTTACATCCATCGTTTTCGCTTGGTTATTTACAGAATAGATATTTTTATTAATCGTAAAAACTGCTGTTGTCTTAACTTCTAGGTTCACATCACCGATTTTCATAAAAACCTCTAAGGCAATTGGATCAATAGCCACATCCACCGGCTTTTTAACTTGCAAAACAGGTTGTGTCAATTCTTTATCACCAAGTGCTCTTCCTGCTACTGTCACATTTACCTGTCCTTCAGACTCAACTAAAGACGTATTTACTTTTACTGCAAGATTTTGTTTAAGAAGCTCAGTATCAATTGATGGTACACTAAAACCTATTACCTTTTCTTCTTTATAAATAGGATCATAAAATTTAGTTTCATTATTAAGAGAAACCTCTACTTTGTCCTTACTATTTAATGCTAAGTTCACCCCACCATTAAATGTAATATCTAATTCTCTTTCTTTAATCATAGAATCAGCCACGGCTTCTTCAAGACTAAAGTTAACAAGTGTACTTTCTCCTGCATACGCCTTTTTATCTGGATTTGCAACTAAGCTTATACTATAGTCTTGTACCTTAGCTATCTTACTTGTAATTGTTTCAATTATATCCCCTTGAAAAGTAGCCTCGATAACATTATTAGCCCCCTTCTTATCCGTCATTAACTTTAGGCCTTTTATCATAAAAGTTTCTTTAGACATTTCATCTGTTCCATTGGGCAAGGTCATTTTTAATGTATTTTTACCGACAACTTCAAAGGCTTCTGTCCCTGCTTCTAAAGATTCAAAGCCTTTTATGCCCTTGATTTTTGCCTCTGAAACATCCCATTTATAATCTTCATTATTAAGGGTTACTATAACGACAGTGTCCTCCCCCCTATCTTCTTAAAAATTCTAAATTTTATTTACTTTTATCTTTTCATGTACTATACTAGCAATAGGTAATATATTACGTTTATTATTAAGGAGGTTCATCATGTTTTTGATTTTATCTGATGATGCTCATCAAAGTGTTGGAAAAAGACTCTATGAAACCTTACATACGAAAACTAATGATGTACAATATATCTCTGTCTCAAATTTAAATATTAGTACCTGTTATAATTGTAATTACTGCCATACAAAAGAATATGGCAAATGTTGCATCAAAGATGATATGCAGCAACTTCTTTACGAAGTAGCTAAAGCTACACATACTATTTTAGTGTGTCCATTAAGTTTTGGAAGCTATTCTTCAAAGATTAAAAAAGCCTTCGACCGCCTAGTTGTCTTGGGGGATACACATTACTACGAGGTAAATGGCGAATTAGTCAAAGGCACTAATACTGCTCAAGGTGGCATATGGGCCATTGGCGTCAAAGACCACTGTAATCTTGAAGAAGAAAAGCTTTTCACACATCTCGTAGAAGAAAATAGAAAGATTATGAATGTTAAGGGTAAGGGCATTGTAGTTGAGGAAAATCCAGACCAAGATAAATTAAATCAATTTGCGGAGGTGATTCTTAATGCCTAAGTTTTTAATACTTAATGCAAGTCCACGAGAAAATGGCACTGCCCATATGCTTTGCATGCGCTTACAGCAAAGCTTAGCTGGAGATTATATGAGCCTTTATCAAAAGCCTCATTCTTTAGAATCATTACTTTTAAAGATTAAACAAGCTGATACCATCGTTCTTGTGGGTCCTTGTTATGTGAATACCTTTCCCGGTCAGGTCACAGAGCTTTTTGAATACTTAGCTGACCACACCAAGGAACTTCAGGGTAAAGTATGGTACGGCATCATAGAAGGTGGTATGCCTTACACACATACACACCAATCAGGACTTAAACATCTTGAATACTTCTGCAAGTCTTGTGGCATGTCCTATAATGGCGGTTTCATGATTACAATGGCACCTCTACTCAACGGTCAACCTCTAGAAAAGCATAAAATGGCAAAGAAGATTCTCCCTGCCTTTGAGCAGTTTACCAACGCTATTAAAACCAAGTCCGTTTCACCTGATAGCTTATATGAAAACCTAGAAGGAAAAATGTCCCTCATCTTTACAAAATGCTTTGCATTCTTCATGAGCCATATGACAGATAAACAAATCAAAGCTAACGGATTTGATCCTAAGCAAAAAAGTCCTTATTGCTAAATGCTTTCACAGTTTCATCTTAAAATGTTTTATACTGACTGACATCCATCACAAATATAGTGACACCACCTGCTTCCATTTCAACGGGAAAGGTCATGGCAGCCTCTGGGCAGCGATATATGGCTGATGCAATTAATGTTGTATATTGTGTTTGTTTACGTTTGCCTGCCTTTCTTCTTAAAATATCAATTGCCTCCTCAAGACGCTCCGCTTCTATTCCCATCATAATCGTAACGTTTTCCTTCTTTAAAAAACCACCGTTGCTACTTATTTTGGTAGCACAGATATTACGCTTATTAAGTAGAGAAACCACAGCCTCATAATCCCCACTTTGTAAAATAGCTATTATCAATTTATCAATTTTCCTTTCTCCTGCCATATCGTTTCACCCCTTTTAATAGAAAAACTAAGTCCTTTACTATAAATATATTTTTCAACATATTAAATATGTCTAAGTATATTTCACATAACTAAAAATCATGAATAACTAAATTTTATAAATGTGAAATCTATATATACTTTTGATTTTTATTAAATATTTTAAATATTATTATATTTTAAAAATACTATCTGTTATAATTAGCATAGGGATTCCATATATATACTACTTTTTATTAATCCTCTACTACACAAAATAAAGGAGTGACTCTTATGAAACTAGCACAAACACCACCTATGGGCTGGAATAGTTGGGATTGTTATGGTGCTTCTGTTACAGAAGCTACAGTTCGTTCTAATGCAGAATTTATGGCAAATCATTTAAAACAATATGGTTGGCAATACATTGTAGTAGATATTCAGTGGTATGAACCAACTGCTGAAAACCATGAATATCATAAGTTTGTACCACTTGAAATGGATGAGTATTCTAGGCTGCTTCCTGCTGTTAATCGTTTTCCTTCTGCAAAAGATGGACAAGGTTTTAAACCACTTGCCGATTACATACATTCTCTTGGCCTAAAATTTGGTATTCATATTATGCGTGGCATTCCTCGCCAGGCTGCTCATCAACACAGTGCCATTAAAGGTACATCAATTACTGCCAATGAGATTGCAAACCCTAATGATGTCTGTGAATGGAACCCAGATATGTATGGCATTCATGCAAATGCACCTGGTGCTGCCGAGTATTATAACAGTTTATTTGAACTCTATGCTTCTTGGGGTGTTGACTTTGTAAAAGTTGATGATATTTGTAGAGAATTTCGTATTGGAGAGATTCAGCTCATTCATAATGCCATTAAAAATAGCGGACGTGAAATGATTCTTAGCCTTTCTCCAGGCCCTGCACCACTGGAACATGCAGAGGAATTTAAAGAACTTGCTAACATGTGGCGTATTACAGATGATTTCTGGGACAAGTGGGAGCTGCTTTATGATATGTTCTCCCGCAGTGAAAAATGGTGTACCCATTCTGGACCTGGTAGCTGGCCAGATTGCGATATGTTACCTATCGGACCCATTCTCCAAGATTACAAAAAAGAAAACTGGACCAAATTTACAAAAGATGAGCAAATTACAATGTTAACACTGTGGTGTATGATGCGTTCCCCCCTTATTATTGGTGGCGACATGACTGGCTTTGATGACTTTACAATGCGTCTTTTAACCAATGAGGCACTACTTGAAATCGTTAATCATACCCACTCTGCACATCAACTCTTTAGGCGTGGTGAAGCTGGTAAAGAACAAATTGCCTGGTTTACAACTCATGAAGAAAAGGGCTACTACCTCGCCCTCTTTAACTGTGATAACCAAGAAGCAACCCTTACAGCTACCTTACCGATTGATGGTACCTATAATGTTTATGACATCTGGGCAAAAGAGGAAATTGGGAGCTGCACGCAAGTACTAAGTGCCAAAGTTCCTGCTCATGGTGCTAAAGTTTATCGTTTATTACCATGTGAATAAGACAATATAAAAGGAAAGTGTACCCTAAAGGGCAGAGACCTTTTTTAGTCTCTATCTTTTAGAGTACACTTTCCTTTATGATAAAACTTATAATACTGGGATACCTTTCTTGCATATTTCAATCCATTGGCAATCCCCACAAACACTATTTAACTGCTTTTGTTCTATAATTTGAGTGTATGCTAAATTTTTAAATTTACCGTAGTTTAATACTTGTCCTTCCTTAAGTCCGCAGAGCTTTGCTACTTGCTGATCATATCGTTCTACCTTACTTTGAGAAGTACATCCTTCCCCAATCATATTCGGGCACTTCTCACAAATAGCATCTTTTCCTAAGATAATTTCTATTTCATTCTCATCCTTAAGTGCCTTATGGATATTTCCCATATTGATTACAAAATCTGAAGAATAGCCCTTCCCTTCAAAGAATGTTAAACATAATATATGATGTGGTCTCAGTCTAAGCTTTAACATAAGGACCTACCCTCTTTACTATAATTAAAGCCAAAGCAATTTTCACTAAATCTGGAATTACATAAGGAAATACACACCATCCAAGTGCAGTTATCACCCCAACAGCACCTGATGTTTTCGCATAGAAATACATAAACCATGCAGTTCCAAAAACATAACACACAATAAGTCCACCTACCATAGCAAGCGCCATAACCCATGCCTTCTTACCAAACTTATCTATAATTGTGCCTGTAATAAGTGCTGAAAAAATAAACCCTATAATATAGCCTCCTGTATTTCCCATAAGTACACCTATACCACTATTAAATCCAGCAAATACAGGTACGCCAATCATCCCTAGTAATATGTATACAATAAGCGACAACGTTCCTCGCTTTGTTCCCAGTAAACCAACTGCCATAAAAATAGCAAATGTCTGCATGGTAAAAGGAATCGTCATAGGTACCGAAATCCAAGAACAAATAGTAATTAATGCGGTAAAAAGTGCAATGTATGCCAAATCAGTAGCTGTCAATTTTTTAGTCGTTGATGCTTCATTCATTATCGTATCCATTTTTACCTCCACACTTATATGATAAGTAAATTCTAATCATTTCACCTTTATTTGTCAACTCAATGATTTCTCAAAGTTTACAATTATTGTCATCCTATTTAAAGATGATAAGGAACTTCCCCTCACGGCAAATCTTCCTTTGCCGCTTGGGAATTAATCCTATTACTTTTCTTTAACTTGCTTCTTACTCATATAAGAATAAATTGGCAGACCTATGAGCGTGATAATGATTCCGCCTATTGAAATATAGGTATCTGTAATAAGTTGATTGATTACAACAAATAAGCCGCCTACTATAGCAATTATAGGAATTACTGGATATAAAGGCACCTTATAAGGCCTATCAAGTTCTGGTCTTGTCTTTCTTAATATGATAACGCCAATAAATGTTAAAACATAAAATGCCCATACTGCAAATATGGTTAAGTCAGATAATAAATTAAATTGACCTGTTAAAGCATATAAACAAGCAAGAATTGCCACCAACCAAATTGCATTGTATGGTGAACTTCCTTTATTAACTTTAGAAATAGTTTTAGCACCTGGTATTAAACCTGCTTTACTTAATACATAAGGTATTCTTGACCCTGTCAAGATATAGCCATTGGTTGTCCCAAATACAGAAATCAAAATACCTGCTGAAATAAGCTTCCCACCTATATTACCAAATAACTTCGTAGCAACTAAAGAAGCTGGTGAAGTAACACTTGCAAGTTCACTAGCCGGTGCAACCCATAAGTAGGCAATATTAATCGTTAAGTAAACTGCCATCACCAAAGATAATCCGCCTACAATAGCTATTGGTAAATCCTTACCTGGTTCTTTCATTTCACCTGCTATTGCCCCTACGTTAATCCAACCATCATAGGCAAACAATGTGGCAATCAAAACCTTGCCTGCCATTGTTGCTACATTTACGTCTTCTCCTACCATAGGACTAAAAATAGGCGTACTATTTCCCTTTATAAATCCAAATATAATAATCAGTGCTAAAGGCACTAACTTGCCTACTGTTGCTATGGTCTGAATATATCCTCCCAATGAAGACCCAAGCACATTAAAAAAGGCTAATAGAATAATTAACCCTAAGGCAATAGGTAATATGATTCCTCTATTACTTGCTTCAAATCCTAAAAGTTCAGCAGCTTGTTGGGCGAAAATTACTGCCGAAGCTGCAATTGTCCCAGGGAAAAATAATACGGTCTGCATCCACCCCGTTAAAAAGCCATAACGTTTCCCATATATTTCTTCAATATAAATCATCATACCGCCTGTCTTAGGAATGGCTGCTGAAACTTCTGTAGCTGTAAGCCCTCCTGTTATGGTGACGATACCACCTAAAATCCATGCAAGAATACCGAATCCCGGTGCACCGTTTGTGGCTGTATAGATTGCTTGTGGCTTAAAAAATACGCCTGATCCAATGACTAAGCCAACTACTGTAGAAATAGCTGCTGAAATCCCTAAGTTCTTCTCTAATTCTTTACTCATAACTGCCTCCAAGTCCATTAATGTTATGAAACTAGTATTTCCCATTTCCTTATAAATATAATTGTCCTTTTATACAGGTACATCACATCCTTTTAGCCAACTAAAAAGGAAGTAGCACTTATTAGCTTATGCTACTTCCTTTTATTTATCTTTTATTTATCTCTTATTTATCTCTTATTTATCTTTTATTTCTTTTGTCTTTTAAGCCTCACGCTGCTCAAATTCTCTTTTAATGGCTTCTAATAATTCATGCTCTCTTAGAACCTTTAATCCTGTTAATGCTAATGCTTTTGCTGATAAACTGAGGCCTTCATCTGCCTTTTTAGAGGCTGCTGCTACTCTGAATTCTTCTGTATGGGCAGCAATAGGGCACTCTGAAATAGCAATGGTTGGTTGAATCGTAGGAATGACATGGCTTACATTTCCAGTATCGGTTGACCCTACTTCCCTTAAGATTCTCTCTTCGACACGCTCCCCTAAGCTTTCCATCTCTTCTGCAAAGACTTCATCCAATGTTTTATTAGGTGCTAAGTCCTCCACCATATTTTGAATCGGTGCATATTGTGCTGTGCAGCCTGTCATATTTGCCGCACCATCTGCAATATTATACACCTTCTGTATAAGAGCTTCTAATTTCTTAGCAGTCGCTGCTCTTAAATAAAAACGTGCCTTTGTATAATCAGGAATGATATTAGCTGCTTTTCCGCCATCTAAAATTACCCCATGGATACGTACATCTGAAGTCACCTGCTGTCTTAGAGCATTAATGCCATTATAAAATAAAATCATAGCATCTAAGGCATTGATGCCTTCTTCTGGCATAGCTGAAGCATGAGCTGATTTGCCGAAGAACTCAAAATCAATAGGCGCTACAGCAATAGCTGTACTTGTTCTTTGTGTATAAGAAGAAGGATGTACCATCATTGCCACATCTGTCCCTTCAAAGACTCCAGCCTTTACATAACTTGCCTTGGCACTGCCGTTTACACCGCCTTCTTCTGCTGGCGTTCCAAATACCTTGACTGTACCACCTACTTCTTCAATACACTGACCTAAGGCAATGGCTGCTGCCGTACTGCTTACCCCTATCATATTATGGCCACAAGCATGACCTAAGCCTTCTAACGCATCGTATTCAGCTAAATACCCAATAGTTGGTCCTTCTTTCTTAGAGGTCTTAGTCGCAATAAAGCCTGTATGATAACCTGCAATATCTTTTTCCACCTCAAATCCTGCTCCTTCTAACGCTGCAATTAGAAGGGAAGACGCATAGACTTCTTTATTTCCTACCTCTGGATTGGCATGAATCTTATGACTCATATGTACCCAAATTTTTGTTGATTGATCAATATATTCGATGATTTGTTTACGTGCTTTCATATTATTTTCCTCTTACTTTAAAATAATGGGATTTGTGCGCCTCCATATACCTTATTAATTAATTCTTTTACTGGCTCTGTTCTATAAATCTCAACTAAACGTTTAAGTTCAGGGCGTTCCTCATCCCCATTTCTAACTGCAAAAATATTATAGTAGTTTTTTGCATCTTCATTATTAATATCTTGAATGTAAATAGAATCCTCCAATGGTTTAAGTCCTGCTGTAACCGCTACATTACTATTGATTACACCTAAATCAATATCCTGAAGAGAACGTGGAATAATATTAGGGTCTACTGAAGTAATTTCTAAGTTTTTAGGGTTCTCTATAATATCATTGACTGTTGGTGTTGCTCCTACACCTTCTTTTAATTTAATGAGCCCCGCTTGCTCTAAAATAATAAGGGCACGCCCACCATTTGTAGCATCTGTTGGAATAGCCACCTTAGCATTTTGAGGTGTATCACCAATATCTGTCACTGTTTCTGAGAAAACTGCCATTGGTGCAATCACGCTATATCCGATTGAAACTAAGTCTAAATTACGATCTTTGATAAATTGATTGAAATAAATTTCTGTCTGGAATGAATTAATATCAATTTCTCCTTCTGCTAAAGCTATATTAGGTTGAATATAATCTGAAAAACTTACCACTTCTAATTCAATATCTTCTTTAGCTAATTCATCTTTAATATAATTCCAAATGGTAAAGTCTGTACCATTTACACCTACCTTAATTTTTGTGTCTGCACTTGTGTTACTGCCACATCCTGTAAAAACACCTAAAATACTAATGAATAAAATGCTTACGATTAATCTCTTTAAATTTTTCATACTAAATCCTCCTTATAATTATGAATAATATATTTACCTTATCTAGATTTCTTATGGAACTGCTATCTGTTTTATCTCTACTTATATGACTCTATTAATGAGTTAACTTCCTAGCCACTATATCACCTATGGCCTGAACAATACTTACAAGAATAAGTAATAAAATAACGGTGACAATCATAATGTCTGTCTTAAAATATTGATAGCCATATTGAATAGCAAAGCTACCAAGTCCACCGCCACCTACAGTTCCAGCCATCGCTGAAAAGCTAATTAAACTAATAACGGATAAAGTAATGGCATGAACAATGCCTGCTAAGCCTTCAGGAATAATCACTTCTTTAATAATCTGAAATGGACTAAATCCCATAGCTCTAGCTGCTTCAATTACGCCTTTGTCAATTTGATAAAGCGCTACTTCTACTTGCCTTGCAATAAAAGGGGTTACGCCTACAATAAGTGGCACATAAGCACCCTTAGTACCAATTGTTGTCCCTACAATCCATCTTGTAAAAGGTACAATAGCTGCAATAAGAATCACAAATGGCACTGACCTAAAACCATTGACCACCTTAGATAGCACACTATAAACTCCTTTATTTTCTAAAATATGCTTAGGACTGGTCACTAACATGAGTATCCCTAATGGGATTCCTAGTACTGATGAAATAAGTGTTGCTACGGATACCATTTGAAGTGTTTCCCCTAAAGCTTTCATCATATCCGGGAAAAACTCCACCACATTAGGCATAATTTGCATTAATAATTCTCTCATCCTCAATGACCTCCATTTCTACTTTTTGTGTTCTAAGATATTCAATTGCATCTTTTACGGCTTCTGCCTTGCCTTGTAAATCAATGACTAAATTGCCAATCCAAGTGTCTTGTAATTTTTCTATATTTCCTACAGTGATATTAGCTTCAATATCAAATCGTCTTGAAATATCTGATATCAGTGGTTTCCCTGATGATTCTCCTATATATCTCAAATGAAGAAGTTTTGCAATTTCCCCTACCTTTGGCTGACTAAAACGTTCATAATGGAAATCCTTACTTACAAATTCCCTTGTAATATGACTCTTAGGCGTACCAAATACTTCGACTAAGGAACCTATTTCTAAGAGTTTCCCCTTTTCCATTACCGCCACCTTGGTACAAATTTCTTTAATAACTTCCATTTGATGTGTAATGAGTACAATAGTAATCCCAAGCTGTTCATTAATTTCCTTTAATAATTTTAAAATAGACTTTGTCGTCTGAGGGTCTAAAGCTGAAGTTGCCTCATCGCATAAAAGGATTTTAGGATTAGTTGCTAATGCTCTAGCTATAGCTACTCTTTGTTTCTGTCCACCACTCAGCTGAGATGGGTAAGCTTTGATTTTATCTTCTAGCCCTACAAGTTTTAAAAGCTCCTGTACACGTGCTTCTTTTTCTCCCCTGCTAAGCTTGGTATATTTTAAGGGAAACGCAATATTCTCAAAGACATTTTTACTTTTCATCAAGTTAAAATGCTGAAAGATCATACCAATTTCCTTTCTCACCTCTCTAAGTCCGGCTTCACCAAGTTCACTTATTTCTTGCCCCATAACTTTCACCTGTCCTGATGTCGGTTGCTCTAGGCCATTGATACAACGAATCAATGTACTTTTTCCTGCCCCACTATAACCAATGATTCCAAAGATATCACCTTTTGTAATCTCCAGTGAAACATTATCTAAAGCCTTCACTTCTCCGCCATTAAAAACTTTTTGTATATGCGTTAATTTAATCATTTACTTATCTCCTTACTGTTTCTATCACCTAGCATCTCTACTGTATGCTTTATTCAAATATTTAATTTTTGTTATTGGGGAGCAAAAAAGCCCCGCCTCTATAGCTAAATTGCTATAGAGGCGGGGCTATATATATTACGCCACGCGGTACCACTCTATTTCACCTGTATTTCACAATACAGACCTCTTCAAGTACGGCATAAATTAAACTACATCTTAGATTTAATCTATGGTTATACTCTATCGCTATAACAGGCGAACCCGTTGTAACCTTAGTTCTAGAACTTCAGCTACACTGCTCCAAGACCATGTTCAGTTTACTATTCTTTGCTTCTTCTCAGCTCCCGAAGCTCTCTGGTAAAAGACCTCATAAACTTACTCTTCTTTTCGTTGCATTTGTTATTTTTAAGTTATCGTCATCTTAGCATATGTGTTTTTATGAATGCAAGTAATTTTTTATTTTTTATGTTAATTTTGTTAATTTTTTATATGAAATTATTATTATCCATTCTAATTCCTAGTATATTTACACATTTATCTATTTACCTAAATATTAGGTAACCATTTTCTCCATATCTTGCTTTGTTTGCATATATTGGGTATGCCCTCTTTCTAGAGTTTCTAGTTCTTCCTCATACCTTTCCTTCTTGAGGTGTTACCATACACTATTCTCCTATTTTATAATTAAGATATTATCCTTTTTACTCTATAAAAAAAGCACCAATTCTTATAAAATTGGTGCTTTCTATGGAGACGAAGGGACTCGAACCCTCTACCTCTTGAATGCCATTCAAGCGCTCTCCCAGGTGAGCTACGCCCCCTTTTTCTTAATTTTATAATACTTATAATTATTTTTCAATATAATATAGTCTATTAATTCCAAATTATTTTCACCTCTATAGCATATCACTTAATGTCTTATAAAATAATCAACTACAAATTTATTGCACGTTCATATAATCTTCTATAAGCTGCATGGCTATACTGCCCTTTCTTACCTTTTCCTTAGCTATTTCAATCTTAAACCATTCAGCTTGGTCAACTTCAGTTGATATATTAAAATCAGCCTTTTTTACCTGTGCTACATAACCTAACATCAGCATATCTCGTTTCTCATAATAATAACTTTTTATATATTTTATAGCTTCCACCTTAAGTCCCAACTCTTCCCCTACTTCTCTTATAGCTGTCTCTTCTGCTGTTTCCCCCGTTTTAATATAACCTGCGACACATACATAATTCGTAGTTGAAACATAACCTTGCCTAATTAAGGCTACTTCACCCATTTCATTGATTGCAAGTGTTATCGTACATGTATAAGGCAAGTCAAATATAGGCCTTTCACATTTATTGCAGTAAGGCATTAAACCCTCATCACCTATTTCTTTCTGAACTAACTTTTCTCCACAATGTGGACAGTATGTAAATTTCATATTCATTCTCCCTTTAATTATTTAATACAATTCTCATGTCCTTTGCTTTGAACACATTGCTACAATCAACTTCACATATTGTATTACTCATCATAATATACCCCCTGTATTTTTAAGATTATCCAAAATAAAAAATCCTAGAACATAATGAATCAACTCGTTTAATTATGTTCTAGGATTAGTCTCTTTTGTACGTAAATACAATTTCTAAGTGATACAACCTTTTTAGTAACTTATAATTTAGCTGAAAATTCTTTCCTTCGATAAATATAAGTGTCATTACTTGCCAAAGTAATACAGTTGCCCCTGCATTAAGTGCTGTCGTAAGTAATGTTTCTCCTCCTATCTTCCTCAAATAGAACCAAGCTATAAATAATATAACCGACATAAGCATATAATAAATAATTCGTCTTATACCAGTATTTACAATTTTTCCTTCAAACTTTAGTTTAGAATCATAGTAATATGGAATTGCTTTAAACACGGCAGCTTCTTTTTCCTCATCATATATCCGCTGAGGTAAACTAATTTCTAAATAAAGTGCATCTACCTCTGCCATTGTTTTAAAGTATTCATAAATAAAATCATTAATATCGTCACGAAGTAATCTTTTTTCTAAAATATTTCCATCAAATTCATTAAATAGTTCTTCATAACTTTCTACTTGTATAGGGATTTTCGTTTTAATATTGCTTCTCATCATTAAACTACCACTTCGAATTTACTTATAATAACATTATAAGTTTTTAAATATAAAGCACTGAAATAATGAATACACCCCTGACAAAATAAAATACAATCCTACTACGGTTGCAATTGTAATAATACTAAGGATTGGATTTATAAATGTAGCAAGTCCTATAAGTACCATAATAATACCTACTATGAGAAAAGCCCACCAGCATGAATTACTCTCACCCTTGAAATGGAAGGCATGACAAAATGTAAAGATTCCTTTTAAAATAATCCATACACTAAAGAATAATGGTAAAAAGTCTGCCATGACTATAGCCACATTTGAGAAGGTTACAATGAGTCCTAATATGATACTTACGATTCCATCAAATAAGACCCATCCCCCTCCCTTTATCTCCTTGCCACCATTAAAATAATATACTACTGCTGAAATACCATCTAATAGTACACTTATTCCCAATAGCCACGCTACTGAAAGTAAAGCAGCTCCTGGGTTAATTAAACAATATACCCCTACTAAAATCATTAAGATAGATGTGATAATCCAAAATATGCGAACAAATGTATTCATAGCAAATGCTCCTTTCATACCTTAGCTTATCCCAAAAAATATTATCCTATCCGCATCTATCACTTTGCTGCTTCATTATATATTGTTATACACATTATGCTTTATGAAAAGCTGATTTTGGCTTACCACAGATTGGACAAGTGTAATCTTGTGGCAACTCTTCAAATGGTATTTCCCCATCATAAATATAGTGGCACACTGAGCATTCATATTGTACAGTCTCTTCTTCTGGCTGAATTATAGTATCACCCTTTTCTGAATGATAACTTACTTTTCCTGCTTTTAAATCTCTGTAAAAAGCATAAGTCATTGGTTCTTCATTATCCACCTTATCTGCTTCAATCACTTCACCAATAAATAGAGTATGTGACCCTAAATCTATAGCTTCAATCACCTTACAAGAAAGTGTAGCAATTGCTCCCTCCTTAATAACAGGTGAACCTAAAGAATCTGTTTCATAAGTAATCCCCTCAAACTTATTCTTATCACGTCCACTCTTAAATCCAAAATGCGCAATTTGCTCTAATGTGGCATGTTTGCCAAGTACAGAAATACTGAATTTCTTAGATGCCCCAACCATATAATTCGTTAAGTTTGTCTTTAAGACAGATATACTTACTTTAGGTGTTTCTGAAGCTACTTGTTGGCATGTATTGATAATACAAGCGTTTTTTGCACCATTATTCTCTGTGCCTAAAATAAATACACCATAAGATAGTGTAAATAATGCTGTTTGATCCATAATTCATCTCCTTTATTACCATTTAATGTATTTTTAGTATATCACATTCAAATTGTTTTTTCTCTTAATAGCTTTATTTTAATTTCTATCTAAGCTTGCTGCTTAATGGCACTCATATCTAATATCCGATTGGCATTTTCAATCGCTGAAAGCCTATGGGCAATAATAAGTGTCGTCCTCTTTTTGCCATAATCCTCTATTGCCTGCTTGATAAATTCTTCAGACTCTGAGTCCAGTGCAGATGTTGCTTCATCTAATATCAGAATAGGTGCATCTTTTAATATTGCTCTTGCAATCCCTATTCTTTGACATTGACCGCCAGATAATCTCATACCACGTTCGCCTACAATCGTTTCATAACCTTGCGGCTGCTCTAGAATGAATTCATCTGCATAAGCCGCCTGAGCTGCTGCCACAATTTGCTCATCTGTAGCATTTGGATTCCCATAACGAATACTTTCAAATAGAGATAAAACATGCCCACTATGTTGCTTTTCATAATAATCTACTGGTAACTTATTAAGCTTGCCATAGATTTCCTTACAAATGTTCCCAAAACCATATTTAGCCTGCCCATTAAACATAAACGTAAAAATAGGAAGTAGTAGCACCATTAATCCTACATAAATCACAAGCCCTATAAGTATCTTAAAACTAGTCCCTAAGCCGCTCATCGCACCTATATCTAAAAGACCTTTTAAAAGATATGCTTCTATCATAGCACTACTGGCATTTAACACTGCAATGCCTAAAATTCCTATAAAATATACGCTATAATGCCCTTTTAAAAAGATAAAAGTATCCTTAAAATTTTTATATAACTTATTCATGTACTTTCTCCTTCTCACCGTCTTATCTGCTATAAAGCTTACTATATACGCCTTTCTTTAGAAGGAGTTCTTCATGCGTTCCTTGCTCTACGATTTTACCGTCTCCTAACACATAAATCTTATTGGCTTGCTTAATAGTCGATAAACGATGGGCAATTAAAATAACAGTCTTACGCTTACTATATTCCTCTATGGCTCTTTGAATTAAACGTTCTGACTCTACATCTAATGCTGATGTCATTTCATCTAACAAAAAGATAGGGGCATCCTTTAAAAATGCCCTTGCTATCCCAATGCGCTGTCTTTGCCCACCAGAAAGATTGCTCCCGCCTTCTGCAACTAACGTCTGATAGCCTTCTGGCAGTTCCATAATAAAGTCATGCGCATAAGCCTTTTTAGCTGCCATAACTATTTCATCAAACGTAGCATCCATCTTGCCATATCCAATATTTTCAGCAACAGTCCCCTCAAATAAATATGTATCCTGTGCAACATAAGCCATCAAGCGCCTCGCCTTTTCAATCTGCCAATCATTTAAATTCTTGCCATATAAACAAACCTCTCCTTGCTTTGTACAATGAAAGCCTATAAGCAGCTTAAATTCTGAAGTAAATTCGTACTGCTTTCCTCAATTAATTTCTTTAACCATCTTCCATGTTAATGTTGGCATTACATCATTAATATATTGATTAAAACACTCTTCTACTTCTGATTGAATAGTTGGTAATCCTTTATATTGACCATTATTTACATATTCCACTTATATTACCTCCCCAAATCCTATGCAGATAACTAAATCTTCACCTACATCAGTTTCCACACAATACTCTATTTCATCATATGTGGGTTTTAATTGTATATATAAACGCTTTATATTCTTTAAAACAATTTTATATTTCTTACATTTTTTCTTGAAAATTTCATGTATATCCATCATGGATATGTTTGCACCCTTATACGGAAAATTAATATTAGGCATTCCTATCTTGCCACTTTTAATAGACGTTTCATAAACAATCTTTGAACATATTTTTTGCATTCATCCCATGATTCAAATATACCTACCTTTTTTCCTCTTCTTATTGCATAGTACTTTTTACTTGCCATATTTCCCCTCATTTCTTTATTGATAAATGCTCTTTTCACCTAAGTATTACATATTTATATGTATATTCCAAATTTTATTAAGTATATATATTATTTCAGCTTATCTGAAATAATATATATACTTAAATTTCGTTTTTATCCAATCATAGTTTCCTAGTAAATAATAGTTAAAAGATAGCCCATATTTGACTCTCCTTTAATAGAAGCACTATCTAGAAGTTCACCTTCTTTATTTCTCTATCTCAGCTTTTTGACCGCTCTAATCAATGTACTTTTGCTTATCTTTGTCATCTTCTCTACTTCCGCATAGCTATGATTTTCTAGTATTTCTAAAGCCATATTAATCTGTGTATCTGTATAACGCTTTGGTCTTCCTTCTTTAAAGCCATCCTTTGTCCTCGCAATAGCTTTTCCTTCTTGGGTACGTTCAACAATCATATTCCTTTCAAACTCTGCAAAAGCAAAGAATATGTTTCTAATAAGCTTTGAAGCAGGTGTATTGTCCATGACACCCACATTATATTTCAAGGCCAATATCTCCATTCTTAATCATCTTATTATATTCTATATTATAAATTTATTTGTTTTTTTGGAATATTATTTTATAATTGCTCTTATCAAAAAAAATCAGGGGAATTTAAAATAAAAAAATCAAAAGTATTATTAACAACTCTAGGTTCTATGTTGCTGCTATCCAGCACTGTATTTGCAGGTACTTTAAGACCTGAGTTAAAAACAAATCCGGTTCCTGTATTTGAAGGTTCTGTTACAAACACGATAACACCAAGAGCAGTAAAGGTAACCGATAGTGAAGTAAACTACGAGTGGAGTAACAACTCTGGTAACTGGGTGTATGCAGATGGTTTCGTAACAGTGAAAAATGGAACCGTTGATTATAAGCATTATACAAGAGTTCAAATAGAAAAGAGCTCTAGCGTATATGCCAAAAGTCCTACTGAGTGGGGAGTAGGAAAAGTTCCTGCAGAAACAGGCGACGTAGCTTATCCAGGTGAAAACTATGAGGGACGCATCTACTACGGATGGTAATTATTATTTAATCACTTGAAACTTATACATAATAATACAGTAAGGGATTTCCTCTACTATATTATTGTTTTTAAAGGAGCACTTAATGGATGATAAAAAATAAAAAGTATCAAATCCTACTATTCTCTATTTGTATTGCCTTCCTCCTATGTTTAAATTATGGATTAGGTAATAATACAAGATTATCACCTGGTTTATTAAAAGATGAATTATCAACTAAAGCTATTGCTAAAGAAGAATCAGCAACTAAAATCACTTCAACTGAAGTTATTGATAAAGAAGAATCAGTAGTAATAAATTGCCTAGGAGTCGCTGATTTGTATGATACTAAAGGGATGATGAACTATAATGAATTTTTTAGTGATAATTCATCTCTGTCCAATTTAAAAGAGTTCAATGCTAAATTAAATACTGAATTTGAATACTTTGAACTCGGATTCCAACATTTAGAACAAGATACTTACTACGCTGGAGATAAAAAATTCTCAGATTTTGATGTAGAAGAAGATCTGACAAACCAAGTTGTTAATGTTGATGGAAATGTAAAATATGTTACCCCCTTTAAAACTGTTCACTTCGGACAAAGAACTTTTAATCTTTTATTTGATGCAGATGATATTTATGAGGGGGTAGGCTTCACTGATGCGGACTTTACGGATGGCGCCACTGTTCCTGTAATATTGGGCTATGACTACAAGGAATTCTATCATTTGGGTGATATTCTTGAACTAAATTACATATTTAAGCCTACTAAATTTGAAGTTATTGGTTTCTTCAAAGAGAACATCACGTTTACCTTAAATATAAGCGAATATAATTTGAATCAATATATATGTTTACCATATTTTGATATCGTAACTATACCAGAGGATAAAGATGCTGAACTATTTCAGTTAAGATATTATCTTCAAAAAAATCACGGATACATTGCTATCCCTTCTCACACAACTTTCGACGATAAAGTCTTAGAAAAATATAAAACATCTTTCTCTAATCTTTCAAATTCATATGATTTGAATTATATGATGATGGAGTTTCTGAATTATATAATCAGGGAGCCACTTGCCAATTGAGCAAAAAAAATAATGAACTGTTCCCCGTTCACCTATCCTAAAGAGTGCATAAGAGATTGTCTTTTATGCACTCTTTTTACATGCCCTTTTACAAATATATACTATGGCTAATTATATGTATTTAAATTTATCAGGATCTCCATTAGAAGTATATGGAGATCTTCCTATAGCTAGTAAAGTTGGGAACATTGAAAATAATGAGGTTTATGTAGTGAGTAAGGAAACATCATCTGCATATCATGTTTATTTTTCAAAAGATGGTAAGCTGCAATCAGGTCAGATAAAAAAAGAACTTGCTTCATCTGCCATGAAAGACATTACGGAGAGGCCCTATGCCAGAGAAGTAAGTAATGGGGCATCTTATTTTGTATACAGAGTAAGAAAGGATGCTAATTTGTATGACTCAGTAATAGATACAATTCCATCTGGACATGTATCTATCATTAAGCAAACTATTGGTGAAGATGGAAATAAGAATTTAGTTCATTTTTGTAAAGATAATACCCGATATTTAGGCTACGTAACAAATATTACATCGGATCAAAAAACATCAATTTTGGATAGAGCGTTTAGAAAGGAAAGTATTAATGGCACTCAACATTATATTTTCCAATTAAAAAAACAACGACGTGTTTATGATTCATCCGGCGGAAGTTGGGGCAGGGTCGGAACTTATATGTTAGTTGCGTGTACTGATGCAAAATTCGGAAATAGTAATTCGTATTATAAGAAAATTAACTTCTTTCAGAAAAATTTCAATTTATCATAGGTTCCAGTTTATAATGATGATGATGAATATAAATTCGGATTTGTAGATACAGGCCTATTTGATGAAGGTAGTGGACCTACTGAAATTTGTATGTATGGGAATTGGGGAGGAAACACCCTAAGAGATCCACGAGCTGAACTGCCATATACTGTAGATCATATTCCAGTAGACTCTACAGGAAAAAGAACATTGATGCATATGGACCCGGTGTATTTAACAATTCATTCTACAGCTAATCTAGATTCTGATGCTTGGGGCGAAAGAAGTTACCTACTCAACCCAGAAAATACATCAGATACAGCATTTCACATTGTTGTTGACTATAAAGAGGCAATTGAAGTCGTCCCTCTTGATGAAGTGGCCTATCACTGTGGAAATTTAGATGGAAATAAAATTACGGTAGGTATTGAAATTTGCGAAAGTGGAGATAGAGAAAAAACCTTACAGAACGCCATTCAGGTTGCCTCAGATTTTTTAAATGCTCGTGAATGGACAATTGCTAAGCTTAGAAGACATAAGGATTGGGCTATTAAGGAGTGCCCTCGTATTTTCACGACACATCAAGCCTCACCACATCATACATGGGAATGGTTCACTAATGAAATTAAGAAAAAGCTAAATGTGGAGCCGATGTATACAAGCACAACAATGACGTCTATTGATAGGTACTCGTTAACGCTTATGATAGTCTACTTTTAATCTATACTTAAGCATCTATTACTCTCAAAATATATAACTACCGTAAATTTACCGTAAAAATGAACATCAAAAAAAATCAAGACTTATAACAACCTCTACAAGCCTTGATTTTATTATGTTTAACCTAGTACATCTGAAAGGATTCAAACCTTCAACATACGGTTTAGGAAACCGCCCTTCACCTTATTACTTATCTCCTACTTATCCTCTGCTCCTTTGCTTTCGCACCAGTCCCTTAGTAGACATTTCTCACAATGACATTTTCTAGCTGTACAAATATCTCTGCCATGATAGATAAGCTGGAAGTTAATCCTATTCCAATTTTCTTCTGGCAATACTTCCATTAGTTCTTTCTCCACTTGTACAGGATTATTCCCCTTTGCCCAGCCAAGTCTTTTTGCAATGCGTAAAACATGTGTGTCTACGGTTACGCCTGGAATACCATAAGCATCTGCTAGAAATAATGTGGCTGATTTTCTACCTACACCGGCTAACTTCACTAATTCATTAACCGTCATAGGCACTTTCCCACCGAATTCTTCTATTATTTGCTGACAGCACTTCTTCATATTTTTAGCTTTGCTCTTGTATAAGCCAATGGACTTAATATATTCCTCTATCTCTTCCACTGGCGCCTCAGCCATTTGCTCTATCTTAGAAAATCTTTCCCATAATCTTGGAAGGGCTGCATATACTTGCTTATCAGTACTCTGTGCACTAAGCATTATAGCTAAAAGCAGCTGCCAATCTGCAAAATGCAAAAAGCCTTCTTTGCTTGTCCCATATTCCTGATCTAAAATTCCTAAAATCTTTTGTATGCCTTCTTTGTCCATCTCTTATGCCTCTCTTATATTTCTTTATTACCTTCCATGTTCTCCCATCTCATACGTCTTTTTCTATTATTCATTAAATAAGTATCCCCTCACAATGATCCATCTCATGTTGAATAACCTGTGCTACAAAGCCATTAAACTTCTGTTTCTTCTTTTTAAACTGTCTATCACGATAAGCAACTTCTATCCAAACATATCTTTTTGCTTTCTTAGTCCCTTCATGTGATAAGCAAGCTTCGTCATCTTCAAATGTTGATTGACTATGACTCACAATCTCAGGATTTACTAAAGGAATAAACTGTTTTCCCATTTTAGCAATAATAATGCGTGCACGTTCACCTATCTGATTTGCTGCAAGTCCTACACAAATATCTTCATTGGCCTTAGCTGTATCAATCATATCCTCAATGATATGTAAATCCTCTTTTGTTGCTTCTACTGCTTTTAATACTAATCGTTCGTTATCTTTTACAATTTCTCTTACCATTTATACTTACAGACAAAATTCTGTCTGCCTCTCCTTTCAAAGTCTATATACATTATACACGAAACCATTAAATTGTACTCCCAAATAGCAAAGAGGCTACTGCACTCAATTGAAGTGCACTAGCCTCTTTCATATATCCTTTAGCTCAGCTTAAAACATAAACAAATACTATCCGCTGCCTTTATCCTCTCTTTGCTCTTCAGGTATTGCCCAAAAGTGCCATCCACATAAACATCAAAGCAGCAAATACTTGAATCCATTTATAATATTGTGGAATCTCTTCCTGCATCTTTCCGATAATGGTTCCCACAATAGGTGCATAAATCACTACAGTAAATATAGAATTCACCACCCCAAAGCATAGCATCAATATACTTGCTAGCACAGGGTCCATTCCTGCGGCATACGTTAATGCAATAATCAATGGACTACAAGGAATCACAGCATAAATCAATCCTATTACAAAGTATGAGGAATCCTTAAACTTACTCAAAAGTTTATTGGTGCCTCCGCATTGCTTGCATGTGCTACATTTATCTTTTTTAAAGGCATTTCTTATAATCACTAATCCAAAAAAGACACTCACAATGCGGAAAACGTTTTGCATAATATTTGGCAGTATTTCTTCTATACCTTCTATAACGATACTACCAAAAAGCGCTGCTAATACACCTAATGCCATATACATGAGAATCTTTCCTAATGAAAAGACTCCGGTTGCTACCATACAGCCCCTCTTACTTCTTGCCTCTCCTAGCATTTTTCCAACTAGAAGTGGTGTAGATAAAGAACCACAACCTACGCCGCAGCCAAGTCCTGTCATCATAACTGTGGCAAAAATCATTGTTACTGACATTCTTCTTCCTCTCGTTCTCTTGCTATAAGTGCGGCACCTATTGCCCCATTAAACTGTGCATGTACTGCAGGATGTACATCACACATTAATTCATCTTCAATAGCTGTTCTAAGGCCACCATTTTTAGCCCCGCCCCCAGTCATCAAGATATCCCCACTACTTTTATACTTCTTGGCTAATCTTGCAATACGTTTTGCCATGGAAATATGAATACCTGCTAATATATCATTTCTATCTTTTTTCTGTGCAATAAGGGAAATAACCTCTGTCTGAGCAAAAACAACACAAGTACTATTAATTGTACAAGGTGCTGTACTCGCTAATGATAATTCTGTTACCTTATCAATGGTTGTTTCTAATAAGCCACAAATTACCTCTATGAACTTACCTGTACCTGCAGCGCATTTATCATTCATGGTAAAGTTTCTAACGCCATGATTTTCATCTAAGCTAATAATTTTACTATCTTGCCCACCAATATCAATAATCATTGTAGGCTTAATTCCTTCTGGTGCTGTAAGCTTAGTCCCATAGGCATGAGCTGTAATTTCTGAGATTGTATCATTGGCAATAGCAATATTTCTACGGCTATATCCTGTTGCTGTTATGTATGCCACATCTTCATCTGTGATATTTGCCATCTTAAGGAGCTCATCTTTTAGTATTTTTGAAGTTCTATCATTATCAATACCAGTTGGCAGTACCTTCGTACAGACTACTTCATTTCCTCTAATTAAAGCACTCTTTACATAGGTTGAGCCCGCATCAAATCCTAGATAATACTTTTCCATTTACAGTTCTTCTCCTTTTTTCAATCATTTCTACGAAAGCTTCAAATCTAATTTTCACTTGCTCCACATCTTCTGAGGAGAAATCCGTCTCTATTCTTAACAACGGTATATCATATTCTCTAGCCACCTTCTCTATCATTGGCAGTTCAAAATCATAGGGTGTACATCCCCTTAAGACATGATAAATAATGCCTTCTGCCTTAGCATTTCTCACCTTTTCCATTAAAGCGGTCTGGCGGTCTTCTACATCATCAAATACAGGGCAAGTACACGCCGCCACATATCTCGCTGCCAAGGCTCTCATCATACTCTCTTCGCTCTCATCCTTTGGCATCACGGGATCATAAAGCAATCTTCCTGATAAACAAGACTCATCCCCTACAATCTGAGCGCCCAATTCTTCTAATAAAAATGGGGCTTTGTAGTTTGGAAAGCTAATAGGTGAACCTGCTATAAAGACACGGGGTTTTTTATTTTTTCGCTCCTGCCTTACTGCTAAATGTGCTTTAATTTCTCTATTAAGTTCTGCGACCTTTTCTGCCCATTCTAATGGCTTTGCATAGCAAAAACTATTTAAGACCATCATAACTGTGGCCCCCTCAACAGGCGGATTTTCCATCTGCAAATAGTTATATAAAACATAAGCTTGCTGCTGCGCAAAGTTAATCTCCCTATACGCATTTAATAAATTTTTATGTGAAAATCTTTTACCTGTCATCTGTCCAATGGTTTGAATAAGGCCTTTTAAGTCATATACATTTTGCTCAAATGTCATATTATTTTTGGCAGCATAAAAAGGCATTGGAATAATAGGCATATACTGTGCTAATAGTTCTGCACTTTTACGTTTTGCATCACAGGTCATGGGTACAATCGCACATTTACACTGCTTATACATAGGCATAATATTCATATAATTAAAAGCCACAGAAGCCTTTACCACAGGGCAAGCATCTCGTGGTACAATATCATCTCCTACTAATGCTGCTGTACTATGGCTTGCACATAGCCTAAGGGGGGTATAACCAAATCCATATATAATCTCATCAGGTATCATCACACAATAACTTCCGATATACTCTGTCTCATCTTCTTTTAATTCTACAAAAGCCCGACTCAGTACACCTGTAAAATACTCTAGACTAGGAAACTGCGCAATCTTATCCTGAAAGTTTGCTAATGTAGAATTAGCTATACGCTTTACATTTCTTTCATATCGCTCTTTAATTCTTGCTTCCATCCTCTACTATTCCTCTCTTAGAAGTTAATATTGTTTTTCCTAATACGCTGATTGAAAGTGCATCTTTCTCTGGGCAAGCATCTATGCATTTCATACAGAAGATACAGTCTGCATGGGTGACATCTGACTGATTTCTTAACTGATATACAGATTCAATGCCCATAGGACACACTTCTAAACAGGCTCTACAATGTGTACACGCACTACCATTTTTCTTGATTCTAGCCCCTGATACCTTATGTAGTAATCCCATCAGCACGCCTAAAGGACAGATTTCACAAAAAGCACTTTCTTTCATAAAGCATATCCCAGCTACCACCCCTGCAATGATAAGTCCCCATACATTAAATCCAGGAAAAGACCCTGCTAAAGGCTGCATAATATACTTAATTGGACACAATCTACAAAAGCCAATACCAAACATTAAACATATCAAAATTCCCCATTTAAGTAGCTTTACCAAAGGCTTTCCTTTATCAGGTATTCTAACTGGGGCTATCTTTAGCTTTTTCCTGATGATTGTTAAAATATCTTGGAAAAATCCAAAAGGACATAAATAACCACACCAGATTTTCCCTAGAATCAATATACTTATAAGCATTACGGCCCACGCAATTGCCGTAGTCATAGTCATATTTGTAAATATCTTGCCTGACTTAGTCAAACTCTTACAAATTCCACTAGCAACCTTTTCTGGCACATACACACATTGAAAAACTGGTACCAATAATCCTGTACTTTCTCCTGTAATATATGCCCCATAAGATAATATAAAGGTGGCTATAGCTTGAATTGCCGTTCTTGTGAATTGTATCTTACGTTTCTTCACTTTAGGGGTATACCCAGGCCTCTTTTGTATCTCTTGCTGCACATTACTATTCATGTAGTCCTTCCTCTCTATTGCCATAGTATAATACCGGAAGTGCCACTACCTTCTTTGAAACGTATAGTTTATATAAAACAGATGATAATACAGCTGCAAAACTTCCTATGCCAAACAATGCAACTAAGGTTAAACATACTTGTGTAGGGTCCGAAGCTTCCTGCTGCTTCCCACTTTTACCCCCTTGATTATTTTGTGCCTCCTGGACATTTTGGCTGCCTTGCTCTTTTTGTATATTTTGATTGCTCTGGCTACTTTCATTTCCTTGGTCTTTTGATTGTAACTCTGTTACTTGCTCTGACTTAGTATCTTGCTTTCCCTGACCATTCTGTGCCACTTGATTTGGCTGCCCATTTCTACCTTCTGTAATGACTGTTTTACTTACCGCTTGCTCATTAGCTTCTGTACCATATATCACCCTAGGTCCTGCTAATAAATTCAAGCACATCATACCCAGTAATATATATCCTGATTTATGCCATCTTCTTTTCACGATTCCCACTCCTTCTATTTACCTGCAATAACTCTGTAAAGGCTTCTATTCTAATCTTAATCTGCTCTTTATCCGCTTTGGTACAATCTGTCTCAATACATAAAAACGGTATATTTTGTGCAATGCAGTTCTTCTCCACCTTATCCGCATAATAAGCAGATAATAACTGCCCCTTTAGTAAATGAAATATCACAGCCTGCGTCTTTTCATCAAACGATACTTTATGACTTCCTAAAGCCTCACTACTGTACTCGTTTTTATAATGAATATCATAAATCTGCTTACATAGCTGGTATAACGATGCCTTTTCATTTAATGCGCTATAATCATATGGGTATAGCACCGAGCATGCACTGGTATAGTTTTGTATCCCAGTCTCTTCTAATATGAGCCCCACCTTATGGTTAGGAAATTGAATATCGCCGCCTACTAGGTGGAGTTGTTTTTCTCCTTCCGCCGCCCTTGGTACAATGCTAAGTAATTTTTCCACTTCTTTTTGCCATGTCTCCATATCGCTTGTTAAATAATAGGTCTCCTTGAGGAAAATCTTTAACTTAGTTGCAAGCTGTGCTTTATCAATGCTTTCAAATAATTGATGTGATTTTGTAATCTGCCTAGCACTTTCAAGAAGCCGTTTCTTAGTAATAGGTCTTTTTAGCACTTTCATGAGTCCTATTAAAAATGTGCTCTGCTGTTTTTTATAATTACTTGGTGTATGTTCAAGTACAAATGCTGTATTATCTACGCGTATCACTTTATATCCATGTGCTTCTAAGTAAGGGGCAATCTTTCGGTTGCTATCGTTAGTGATAGGTACAACAACTCCCTTCAAACTCTTTTCAAAAGGCATCTCCTTATTCAGTAATAAATTAACTACTGCTTTAGTTGTATGATCTGATATCTGTGGGAAAATCTCATCTACTTCTCCTATGTTTCCTTCATATCCCCCCAAAAGATAAACTGGCTTAGCGCCACATGCCCTTATAAATATCTCCGGGAATGTCGTAGACGTTATACCAATTTGATTTTTATCATTAGATGCTTTCTCAAAATAATTTGAAGCAATATCTACAAAATATTTACAGCTTTCTATATGCTCGCAGTCTGATAAATACGTCATATACTCATCTATTTGACTCTTAAAATGACCTTTCACCTCAAGCACCTCCTATATCATTTTCCTTGACTTTGATAATCATTATTATTTTCTAAATCATTTTACAATTATATCCTTTGTTTTGTCAAACATTTTTTTCTATTCTAATTAGACGTTTTTTTATATACAAACAAATAACTCGTACCATTTTGTTTTTTATCCAATCAAATATTTAGACATAAAATAAGGCATTCTCCCCTAAGAGAGAATGCCTTATTTTATATTTATAAAGTCATTTCTATAGCATCTACTGCTTCTATCTTTCTACTTGCAATTTCCTTCTTCAACTTACCTAATACATAAAAATATGCTGGTATTAAAAAGGCATCAGCCATAAGCCAAGCCACAGGCCCTGCAAAACAAGCTGCAATATAACCAAACATTGGTACAAGGATAAATCCTACCATACCACGTGCAATCATTTCACATACCCCAGCTATCATTGCCAGGTTTCCAAAGCCCATCCCTTGAATTGTAAAACGTACGATATTTACGTAAGCTAATGGAATAAAGAATACAGCTGTCCATTTTAGCATAATTGCTGAGTTTCTAATGACTTCCGTCTCTGCTGCATCTACAAACAATAATGAGATTTGCTCACCAAATAACACTAATATAATGAGTGCAGCAATGGAATATATCACTGCAATAATACTACATGCCTTAATCCCATCTGTAATACGGTCTAATTTTCCTGCCCCCGTATTTTGTCCTGCATAAGTTGCCATCGTTGCTCCCATTGCATCAAATGGACAAGCAAAGAACATACTAATCTTTCCACCTGCTGTAATTGCAGCTACTGCCATAGAGCCTAATGAGTTAACAGCCACTTGCAATATAATACTTCCGATAGCCGTAATTGAATATTGAAGTCCCATTGGAATTCCCATCCCACATAAATGACGCATAAAACGTCCTCTTGGGCGCCACTCCTCTTTACTAATCTTTAAAACAGGATACTTTTTAGCAATATAGATTAAACATAAAACGCCTGATATGCCTTGTGAAACAACGGTTGCCCAAGCAGCACCGCCTACGCCCATTTTTAAACCTAAAATAGCTACTAAATCTAGTACAATGTTTAAAAGAGATGACATCACTAAGAAATACAGTGGTGTCTTACTATCTCCTAAAGATCTTAAAATACCTGCTAATAAATTATATAAATACACAATTGGTATTCCTAAGAAAATGACAAATATGTAATCAAATGAACCTTCTAATATATCACTTGGTGTATCCATCCATGTTAAAATTTTACGGCATAGTACACAAACAATAACTGTTGTAACTGTTGAAAATACCACAGATAGCCATACACTATTTGCCACATATTTTCGAAGAGCTGATTCATCCCCTGCACCGAACGCCTTTGCTACCGGGATAGCAAACCCGCTACATACACCCATACAAAATCCAATAATCATAAAGTTAATCGATCCCGTACCACCTACTGCAGCTAATGCCTTTGCACCTAAGAAACGACCTACAATCATGGTATCCATCATATTATAAAATTGTTGAAAAAGCATCCCTAGTAACATTGGCATAAAGAAGCCCAAAATCAATTTCATAGGTGAGCCTACTGTCATATTTTTAACCTTTCCTTGCTGCATACATATCCTCCTTATTCCTGTCTATAGTCTTTTGTATAAGTTACCTTTTATTTCATTCGGTATTTATTCTATACTATCTCTGCCAGATAATATAGTGCTTAGAATGTAAAATTATTTATCATTTTCCCCCTATTTTTTGTTAGCTTATCTCTTTTATAATCTATTCCTCTTTTCCTTAATCATTACCTAAAAAAATATTAAATTTTTTCTTTCTTGGCATACTATATATATTACATTAAAAGGAGTGTATATCATGGAAAAATTAAACTTTGTACTTGAAAATGAACTTGGTCATGCCAAGGATAATGAAGAACTCAAAGCTAGCTTAAATGGGCAATTCGCAGGTGAAACTGCTGAAGTTGGACTCTATCTTGCTATGGCTAGAGTAGCTCAACGTGCTGGCTATCCAGAAGCTGCTGAAGTTCTAAAGGTTATTGCTTGGGAAGAAGCTGAACATGCCGCTCAGTACGCCGAACTTACAGGTAAAATATCTGACTGCACAAAAACCAATATTACTAATATGATGAATGGTGAAATCGGTGCGAATAAATTTAAAGCCGAACTTGCTCAAAAGGCTAAAGCTGCAGGCCTCGAAGAACTCTATACCTTTATTGACCATGCTGCCCGAGATGAAGCAAGACACGCAAGCATGCTCCAAGGTTTACTTAATCGACTTTAAAGAGAAACCAACTAAAAATCATAAAAAAAGTAGTATTCCTTATGTAGAATACTACTTTTTTAATTTTGCATTATTAATTTTATGGCTTTGCTAAATTAATGCCTTATTCATCTGACTAACTTCTTTTAGTAACTCTACTTCTACCACTTTTACCGCTTGTTCCTCCCATACTACCTGCTTAAAATCTTTACATCCCATAACAAATGAAACGCCATATTTTCTAAGCAAATAAATGCGCCCTTCTTCTGTATAAAGCCCTTCAAACTCTTTTTCAATAATCTGAACCATCAGTTTAAGTTCTTCTACCGTCATCACAGACTTTAAAATATATTTTTCAATAATAGCTAAGATTAGTAGCTCTTTTTTTGCAATGCCTTTTTCTGCTTCATATATATTACAAAATACTTCCTTTGTATAAGGACTAATTGCCCCTTTTTCCAATAAGGCATCTATTTTATAAGTTTTTTCTCCTTCTTTTTTGCCCAATACCTCTGCAATCTCATCTAAAGAGGTTGTATCCTTCATGGATAAAATAAGTTCAATGCGTTCTAAAATTTTATCTCTAACAAAAAATGTTTCTTGTCCTGTAGGGGTTGCCTTCTTAATAAACCACTCTTCTGGTATAAGGTCCATGCGTTTCCATCTATAAAGTTGACCATAGGATATTTTTGCAGTCTCTAATAGGTCTTTTTTTGAAATAAGTTCATCCATTGATCTCGCCCTTTCTCATTAACTTCTCTTACCCTCTTTGTGTCTGTGTTTCCACGCTACATGTCTCTGACATCGTAAATGTTCCTGAATACTCTACATGATTAATCTTGCAATCGTCAATAAGATTGATATTATGCCCCTTAACTTCTTTTGCTTCTACACGTTGTAACTCAATCTCATCTGCTTCTATTAGTTCGCTTTTTAACTTGCCATATCGGCCATTTATAAATAAACTCACCCATAAATTATGTTTAGGTTTTCGAATAGTTACTTTAGTTGCACCTATTTCCTTGCAGTAACAAGTTGTTCTTGGCGTAATCATGATATTTTCAGCATTAAGTAACCCCTGACAGCATATTTCACCCTCTACGCTAACTTCTTCTGATGAAATATTGCCTTCTGCTCTCATTTCCCCTTGTACTTTGACTTCTTTGGCATATATATTCCCTCTTACAGTTAATTTGCCGCTAACTGTAACATTGTTACACTTTAAGTCGCCATTCAATACCGTTTCGCCATCAACAACTAAGTTCTCTATCTGTGCATCTCCTTTTACTTCTAGACTGCCTAATACCTTTGTACGCTGAGACACTAAATTACCTTGCTGCTGCATATTTCCCATAACCTTTAATGTCTCAAAATCTACATCCCCATTAAACGTTGCATTCCCCATATCACTTACTAAACTTGCTTTTACATTTCCCTCAGAAGAAGTATTCCCCATAATCTTAATACTGCCGTATTCACCTTCTGAAATAAATCCATCACCCATAATCTTAATATCTACACTACTCATCTTTATTTTCACCTCCTATTATTGTCTCATACTATTTTTAACGATTGATTTGTCATCAACTGCTAGTGTTTCAATGTATTCTATGGTTTTAATATTGCAATTTGGTCCAATTGTAATATGCTTACCTCTTACTACTTCCACCTCACAATTTTCTAAGTAAATCTCATCGCCTTCAATGGTTGTTACTACTAATTGATTATTTTTATATCGCTTAGGTATTAGGAAACTCAATAACCCGCCAACTCCTGAATTACCTTCTTCTACTTTTATAGTAGTTGCCCCAATCTCATGAACATGTGATACACCCGATAATCTAAGCTCTAAGTTCTCACAATTTAAAAGACCACTACATTCAATCATGCCATTGGAATAAATCTGCTCACCACTTAAATCTCCATCTACCTTAATTGAGCCATTATTCTCTAGCCTTCTTACCTTAAAAGTTTTTTCTAGCATCATCATCCCATTAATAGTCACATTTTTAACCATGCCACTCCCTATTGCTTTTAACATACCAGATACAGTAAGGTCATCTCCGAAGAGATCGCCTCCTACTTTAGCCGTTCCTGAGACTGTACTTACCTTAGATGCCAAATCTCCATTTATTGCAATAGTGCCTGATACATTTAGCTCATTACACTTTACGTTTCCTTCAACCTTTCCGGTTCCTGCAATATTCACACAGTCAAATTCTCCACCTGTGTATTTACCCATGCCATTTATATTAACTGAATATAATTTCTTATTTTCCATTCCAACCACCCCTTCGTAACATTGTTTTATTGATTAAACTCAGATTAGCATAACAATGTTACGTTGTCAAGGATATCTATAAAATAAAGGAGGCATCGCGACATAGCTCTCGTGACGTCTCCCACTCTATTAAAAATAACTCTTCATAAAATCTAAAAATAATCTTTAAAAATAATCTTTAAAAGTAATCTGAGAAATAAGGTGTCTGCTGCTCAATAGCATCTTCTAACATATCTAATGTTTCCATACTACATACAAGTCGCCCTATTTTATATAAATAATCTGGCCGCTTATATCCCAATAACATAGTCGTCATTGTCTGAATATCAATGCGGTCATTTGTCTTGCCTGATGTATGCACAACCTGGCCCTTTCCCTCATTAGAAATAGTTAAAATAAAGGTGCCTTGATTACAAGCTAAAATAGGGTCATCCATTGTAAATGTCCATTCTCGCTTTATTGTATCTGGCTTAAATGGATACTGGGCAATAAACGCCTCTAGGTCTACAATACGTGCCATAAAATAAGGTGAAATACTCTCCTTAATATCTGCATCTTCTAATAAAAAGGCTAAAGGCTCATCCGTATAAGTGTTACCTATTACTTTAGAAATCATAGAAAAATGTGCGCTAATGAAGTTCCACAAACCCGTACGTGCCTCTTCATTTATAAAAATCATATCTTTTATATGAAAAACTTCTTCTCTAATGCTATAAAGCACATAACCATCTGGCTCATTTTTATCATTGTAATAAACTGCTGCCATAAGGTCATCCGGATCCCAAAGAAAATACTCATTCCATGCTAGCTCATCACGTAGCAACGCGCCATGAGTCTGCATGGCAAATCGGTGATATGCTGTTTTAATCACTTCACTCTCTACAGACACCCTTTCTACTTCACCTGAAACCTGCTTATTCTTAGGTAACTGATAATCATTTATTTCAAATGTAATCTTATCTGATATAATCTCCCATCCTTTTCTACGATAATATGGAATAGAATATGGGAATAAATAAGATATGGTTTGATGACGCTTCTTCATATTTTTTAAGGCTTGTTCCAATAACTTATGCATAAGGCCTTGATTGGCATATTCTGGATAAGTTCCTACGCCAGTAAGCCCTCCCATTTCATAAGTCCTATTAAATATACGTACCTTCATAGGATAGACAGCTACTTGTGAAATAAGCTTCTCTCTATCAAACCACCCTAGTACATCTGCCTTTTCTAAGGTAGGTGATTTGGCCCTAATCATTTCTTTTTCTTCCCAGCCAATCTGCTGCAATTCCTGATCTGTTACTTGAAAAACGTATCTTAAAAGTTGATTATATTGTTCTAGATGTTCAACACCAACCTTTTTCATTTTTAACTGTCTCTTCCTTGCCATATAGATTACACCCTCCCTTTCATTCATTTCTACAGGCCTAGCGTCTTCTCATTTCTAGTTATTTAATATAGTATTGGCATTTCTAGTTATTTATATATTCTTATTGCATAAAAAATGAGACATTCTCCAATGTCTCATTTCTCTTCACGGTTATTTTACTTCTATACTTATGCCTCACCATATGTCAGCACTTTCTTAATGCTTTCATCTAGGGCAACATCTTTTATTTTTTGGTTATTAATAATTAATTCCTGCAAGGTACAAGGTTCAAACCCATTCACCTCAACGCAAGCATTTAAGGCATAATTTTTTCTTCTTAGCCACTGCGTTTCTTTTCCTTTCTGCTCATCATGTAGATGCCCATAAATATGAAAAGCCCCCTTATTTTTGCGATACCATCTTAAAATAGGATAATGAAATAATTGAATCCACCTCTCCTGGTCTTTTATAAGCTTCGCCTCATCCACAGTTTCAAATCGCTTGATAAAGGCATCTTCCTCCCTAAACTTATAATCATGATTTCCCAAAATTAAATGTAAATGTCCATTTAATTTATCCACTGTTTCTATCAGACATTCTTCTAATGCTGTTTCCTTACAAACAATTATATCCCCTAAAATAAATATATGATCTTCTGCCTTAACCTTTTGATTATGACGATATATCATTTCCTTATTCATCTCTTCAATGCTACTAAAATATGATGACCTGCTTCTTTTTAATGATAGCTCATGGAAAAAGTGATAATCCGATACATAATAAATCCTCTCATTCATAGGCATGCCTCCTATTTACTATGTTATATCATGTTTCTATTATACTAAAAAAAAGTAGATAAAAGACTGTTTAATCTCTTATCTACTTTTTCAGCATCTCTATATTTCTATTCACATTGCCTAGATTTGTATACCTTTTACTTATTCTGTGTATATTTCAAGTTTTTAGTTGTCTTCTCTATACGTTTCTTACATTCCACTTTACATATACCACAAGGCCAATATTGATAAGTGCTGTCACAAATAAAATAATTCCCATTGGCACACCTATTTCAATAATTTGTCCAAATAATAATTGCCCTGGTGCCACACTAATCGTTGCTACAGCCGTTGAAAAGGCTGAGACACGTCCTAACATCTGTGCTGGTATTTCTTTTTGGATAAAGGTTAATGTCAGTACATTTGATAAGGACAATGACAACATAATAGCTAATCCACTTAAAGCAAATAGGGCTGCAAGTACATATGGATTTAAGTTAATAAATCCTAATGCCGACATCATAAATACCCCTATAATCATTGGAAAATATGTATAATGTACTTTTTTAATAGAAAACATATTGGGTTTCACGCTAATCCAAAAGCCGCCTAATATCATGCCTAATACACAGACAGCTTCAACGATGCCATATACTTGTGATGATAAACCTAAGTCTACATTAATAAAGAAAGGTGCCACAATCGATAAGATTGGTACTAAGAAAATATTACATAAGGCATAAGAGAAGATAATTCCTAAGATTACACCTTTCTCTTTTCTTAAATAAGTAAAACTTTCTTTCATATCGCTGCAAGAATCCTTGATGAACTGTAGCCATGCTACTTGTTTCTGCTCTCGCACCACATCTTCTAATCTTTCTTCTTGTCGCACTACATCTGGAATCTCTAAGAATAACTCCATAACAGCTGATAATAAGAAACTCACGGCATTAATGACTACAATGACTTTAATGCCCATAAATCCATATAAAACACCAGCAAGTATAGGCCCTGCAAAATTAACAATAGAGCCTACCTGATTAATAATTCCATTAGCTGATGTTAGCTTATCTTCATCTACAATCTGTGGTATAGAGGCTGTTACTGCTGGCCCATATAAAGTGGCACTTGTTGAAAGCAGGAACATTACACTCCCTACAATAAATGCATTGTCTTGCCCTCTAAATAATATGAGGGCATAAAGGCCAATTAATGCCGCACATAAGAAATCTAAGTAAACCATGATTTTCTTACGGTTAATATGGTCCGAAAGTCTTCCTGCAATCGGTGCAAACAAGATATAAGGCACTGTTGAAATGGCTAATATTTGAGCGAAGGTTGCTGTGCTTCCTGTAAATTCTAATACGTATAAGGACATGCAAAATCTTTGAATCGCACTGCCAAACAAAGAAATAATCTGTCCTATGACTATAATAATGAAGTTTCTATTTATCATACCTTCTCCCTAAACAACTCATACTCAACGCATACTGGGTAATCTCCAGTTTCACTTTGTTTAAGGTCTGCTGCAATGCCATAGATTTCTTTTAAAGTCTCTTTTGTAATGACTTCCATTGGCTTTCCTTCACAAACAATCTTTCCTTTTTTGAGCCCAATAATATGATCCGCAAATTTAAAAGCATTATTAATCTCATGAAGTACGATGACTACAGTAATATTTTTTTCTTTATTAAGTCTTTGAAGAATCTCTAAAACTTCAAGTTGATAAGATAAATCCAAATAAGTTGTTGGTTCATCTAACATAATAATTTCTGTTTCTTGTGCTAAAGTCATAGCAATCCATGCACGCTGTCTTTGTCCGCCTGATAAATTTTCAACTTCTCTATCTGCAAACTCACTAAGCCCTGTTTGCTCTATTGCCCAATCAATTACTTCCTTATCATGACTATTAAGACCACCTATCATCTTCTGATGTGGGAATCGTCCATAAGCTACAAGCTGTCTCACTGTAAGTCCATTTGGACAAACAGGTCCTTGAGGTAAAAATGCCACTTCTTTAGCGATGTCTTTTTCTTTGATTTTCTTGATATTTTTATCATTAATAAAAATGTCTCCATGGGCAGGTTTATTAATTCTTGATATTGTTTTTAATAAAGTAGACTTTCCACAACCATTTCCACCAATAATGATACTTATCTTTCCTTTTGGAAAAGATAAATTGAGGTTCTCTATGATTGTATTATTTTCATAAGCTACCTTTAAGTTCTCAACGCGAATTGCTTCCATTATAGCCCTCCGTTCTAGCTAATTTTCTTTCATCATTAAATAAATGAAATATGGCACACCAAATATTGATACTGTAATTCCTACCGGAATCTCAATCGGTGAAAATAAATTTCTTGAAACTGCATCTGCTACGAGAATAATGACCGTACTAATCATAGCTGACACAACTACAAAATTCTTGTGATAAGGCCCCACTAACTTTCTCGCCATATGTGGGGCGATTAAACCTAGGAAACCAATATTTCCTGCAAAGGCTGTTGCTGTCCCTGCTAAGATTACAGCGAAACTTAAGAATTTCTTTCTCTCCTTTTCTAAATTTAAACCTAGTGATAAGGCTATTTCATCAGAAAGATTTAATACATCTAACTTTTTATAGTTTAATAAAACTAGTACAAACATAATGATGACAATAGGCGCGATAACCTTCACATAACTCCATCCTGAGCCCCATAAACTTCCTGAAGTCCAAATGAGTACGCGGTTATAATCACCTACGCCGCCTCTAAACGTAAAAAAGGATATAAACGCATTAAGCCCTGCATTTAATCCTATCCCTATCAGCAAAAGTCGTTTAGGTCTAATCCCTTTGCGACTTGATAACATATAAACTATAAATGCACTGACTGCTGCCCCTACAATCGCCATGAATGGCAATACAAAAATTGAAAGTGAACCTAACTCACTATAGTAATTGGAAGTCTGATACGTAATAAATAACACAGCCGCTACAGCTGCACCCGCATTAATTCCAATAATCCCTGTATCCGCTAAATCATTTTTAGTAATCGTCTGAAGAAGTGCCCCAGCTGTTGATAATGCAACTGCCACACACATTCCTACTAAAAGTCTTGGCAGCCTGATATTAAGTACAGCTACATTTTGAAGCTTTGTACCCTTTCCTAAAAGAGTATTAATCACTTCGCCTACTGAAACCTGATAACTTCCCCAGCATAATGTAATCGCAAAGGAGATAACGACCAATGCCAGTAAAACAATGATTGCTCCTCTAACTTTTCTTTTCTTCATTATCCCCTCTCCTTTCTAGCTACTGAAATAAAGAATGGTATCCCAATTAATGCAGTAAAGATTCCAATTGGCATCTCATAAGGAGCAAATATCATTCTTGCCGCAATATCTGCATAAGTCAGAAGTACTGCACCTAATAAGAATGAACATGGAATATTTCTTCTATAATCTTCTCCTAATAACCTTCTTACAATCTGAGGCACAATAAGCCCCACAAAAGCAATATTCTTCCCAACAGCTACTGCTGCTGCACACATTGGTATCATCACCATCAGTGTCATAAATCTAATCTTCTCTGGATTCTGACCAAGCCCAATAGCTACATCATCCCCCAGATTCAGTATATTAATTTTAGGAGACAATAAAATCGTTATAATAAGTCCTATCATCCCTACAATAAAGACTAATTTAAAATCCGCCCAAGAAGCATTTCTAAAACCACCTGATACCCAAAATCCTATCATCTGTGATTGATTGGATAACAAGCCAATTACAGTTGTTAATGAAATAAAAAATGTACTCATAGCAGTTCCTGCTAAAAGTATCTTTGTAATAGATGCATTATTTGCCTTCTTTGAAATAAATCCAAGTACAATCAGACCAGTTGCTACGGCACCTATTACAGCTGCAATCATTACACTGGTTGTATTAATCCCAATGCCCATAGCATAAAAAATAGCTATGACAAGTGTCGCCCCTTGACTTACCCCTAATATAGAAGGTTCAGCAATAGGATTTCTAGTCACGCCCTGAATCATACTACCTGTTACTCCTAATATACCTCCTGTAAATAGTACAGCAAGAGCTCTTGGAATACGTACATCTCTCACTAACATCATTTCTAGCGTTTCATTATAATGAAAAATACTATTCCAAATGTCCTTAAAAGTAATATGGACAGACCCTAGCCTTACGGCTAGGATCAGTCCTGTCATTAAAAGTAACAAACTACAAATCACAAAAAGGCTTGTATTTTTATTACTTTGTTTCATTTAACATTTCACCTACTTCATCTACTAGTAAGTCTCTTCCGATTGGGCTGTAACCTTGGTTAAAGTATGGAGATGATTCTAAAGTAACCACATGTCCTTCTTTAACAGCAGGTAAGTTATTCCAAATCGCATTTTGCTCAAGTACTGCTAAATCTTCATCAGTTGCAATTAAGAAGATATAATCTGTATCAATTGCTGCAAGTCCTTCGTAAGTTACAACTGGTAAGCTGATATCTGTTTGTTCTGGCATCCCTTCTGGTTTTGCAAGATCCATATCTTCATATAATACTTCACCAAATCCTGCACCATCAAAAATGAAGAACTGTCCCCCACTTGCTAAGAATGAAAGATAACTTGTATCTTCGCCGAATTCAGCTTTAATTTCTTCTCCAGCTTTTTCAGCTTTTGCTTCATAAGCTGCAAGCCATGCATCTGCTGCTTCTTCTTTATTAAATACTTTAGCAAAAGCCTTTACGTCTTCTTTCCAATCTAATGCGTCTAAGCTAATCATAACTGTAGGTGCAATCTCACTTAATTGGTCATACATTTTCTCTTGAACTGTTGAAATAACGATTAAGTCTGGATTTAAGTTCATAACTGCTTCTACGTCCATAGTATCTTGCATACTATATCCTAAAATCTCTGCACCTTGTAATGTTTCTTCTAAATAAGATGGAAACTTAGTATAGTCATAAGCATCACTATTTGCTGTTCCTACTACTTTGTAACCTAAAATAGATAAGATATCACTATTCCCACTTAAATCTACGATTCTTTGAGGTTCAGCTGGAATCTCCACTTCTCCTCTTACATCTGTTACTGTCACTGTTTGTGCTACAGTTTGTGTAGTCCCCTCAGCATTTTGTGTATTTCCACATCCCACAAGCATTGTACTCATTGCACCAAAAGCAAGTAAAGCTGCTAATAATTTTTTCTTCATTCTCTAATCCTCCATTTTTATATGTATCATCTCGACATCAATTTTTAATTTCTAAATTTTAATTCTTCACATTAATTAAACAATCTATCAGCGAATCGTCATCTTTTACGCTTCACTGCCTTTTAGATTCTATATGAGACTGATTATCATTTCAATCTTTTCACCTCATATAATAATTTTATCATCCAATATGATTATTTTTGGTATACTATAGGTAATGATACATTGACAGAAACTAAGGAGACATCATGATTGCTAAAACAACTAAAGACTTTCAGCAAAAAGTCTTGAAACATATGACTTTTACCCCTCATTCTATGAAAAACTATACCCTCTACAAAAATGATACCCGTCCAGAACTTGGCTACTTTATTTTATATAGACGAGAAGGCTACTACGACTTTGGTGTAGGGGATTATACAATTCCCCATGACTTTTCATTATCATTCGATCATCAAGAAGAACTCATGCGCTTCGGCACAGTTTACACAGGCGAAACAAAATTTAAAATAGAGGATTCTCCTGTTTCCTCTTTTAGCCCTTCTTCCTTTTTCGTTGTAGAAAGAGCCATTAAAGGTACACAAAATTGGTCAAAGGGAACGCATTTTCATGGGGCTGAAATTACAATCCATAAAAAATATTTTGATGAAGTCATTCAACCTAATTTCCCACAAACGCTAGACTTTGATCAATTCATCACTAACTATACTTACCGCTATCTTCCCCTGGAAGTAGCCTCTATTATTCAAACACTGCGTAATTTATCGGAGTCCGATCACCTCACAGCTCTTTACTTAGAAAGCAAAATTTTAGAATGTATCGCCCTACTCTACAATGAACTTTCTGCCACTCCTCAAAATGTCTTTACAAACCAGTTAAGTTACGGCGACATTAAAATAGGCAAAGACCGCTACCTTACCTTAACTGCTGCTGATGCCGCTGCCATCCAAAAGGCTCATACTATCTTAACTAAGGAAGCTTGCAACCCACCCACTATTAAAAGCCTCAGCAAAATGGTCCTCCTAAATGAGCAAAAATTAAAAGCTGGCTTTTCAGCCAAATATCATATGTCCATCAGCCAATACACCACTTCTCTTCGCATGACAAAAGCTGAAAACCTCCTTTCAACGACGGAGCTCAGCATAGATGAAATCGCCAAACGTGTAGGCTATCACTACAGCGGCAACTTCGTAAAAATGTTCAAGAAAGCACATGGAAAAACCCCTCTAGCCTTTCGTAAAATGAAGGGCTAGAGGGGCCTTTTTCCTGCTTAAAATTATCTCTATTTATATATCTAAATAACTTTCGGTATTCTTAATCATCTCATTAAATAATTCTTCTGCATCTTCTAATGAAATAGTTACGAGCGGATCATTTGCAAATGCCATAAATGCTTTATTTCTATCTTTTGTAAGTGCTGCTTCTACAATGGTATTTTGATTTGCAATATGCCTTATGGCAATGCTTTGTATTGGCTCAGGCAACCTCCCTGCCATAAGCGGAATAACTTGGTCTTTTCTAAAGAGGGCATTTGTTTCTACTATATTCCCTAATCCTAAGTTTGTAATTTGTCCTTGATTTGGTATATTTACATTGGTCACTAAATCTTCAAGCCCCAATAATGCCTTAATCTGCTTTACACCATCCTCACCTGAGCCTTTAATGTCAAACGCCTCCTCACCACTGACAAGCCTTCTGCTTTTTGCGAGTCGCTCCTGTAAATCCTGCTTTCTCCAAGTGACAGTTGTAAGTCCAAACTTCCACTCCATCACTGTTTCTGGATTTTCTATATACCAGTTACCTTGCATAAATTCTGCTAAATGCCTATCTCCTGCTGCTGCAATAAGTCCATAACGCTTAAATAAGTCAAACTTCACGCGGTTTGCACAAGCAAATGAATCATTCATCCAGTTGCCGATTTTCCCCATTTCATAGCCACTTGTATAATACTTATCCACAAATTTCTTATAAATAGGCATTAAATCCACATTTTTATAGCTTGCATGGTCAAGCCATGTAAAGTGATTAATTCCTAAAACATTGACTTTAATTTCCTCTCTTTGTACACCTTCAATGCCTTCCATCTCTTTTAATGCACTTGCCAATAAATTTTGTGTATGGAAGACTTCATGACAGCAACCAAATGCCTTAATCTTAGGAAAGACTGTATAAAGTGTCTTTACACAGATAGACATAGGATTCGTATAATTAATAACCCAAGCCTCTGGGCAATTTTTCTCTATAGCTTTTGCAAACGCTGCATACATTGGCACTGTACGTAATCCTCTAATCAGCCCACCTGGACCTACTGTATCACCTACAGATTGATAAATGCCATATTGCTCCGGTGTATGTACATCTGAAGCCATTTCATCAAAAGTACCAGGTAGTATGGATATAATTACAAAGTCTGCGCCTTTTAATGCTTCATCTAAATTTTTTTCTGCTTTGTAGCGCCACTTGCTTTTTACATCCTCTCTCTTAGCTAATGCATTTCCAATCTTCTCATTGCTCAATGCTGCTTCATAATCTATATCATATAGCTTTACGGTTCCTAAAATTTTTTCTTCCGTCGCCAAATCGCTCATTAAACTCCAGGCCCATCCTCTTGAGCCACCACCAATATATGTAATCTGTATATCTTGTACGCAATTTCCCATAAATTTCATTGCATTCCCCCCTCAAAATAGTCTATATCATTATTGTACTTTATCTCATTGTTTTTTCTCTACATTTTTTTAATTTTGCATACATTTTCAACTTTTTTTGCTTTTATTTTCTATTCTACGTTTTTGCCAAATATATGGTATAATATTAATTACTTGGAGGTGTGACTTTCATATGGACTCAAAGATGTGTCATATTAATTCAAATGGATATTTTATTGAATATGCCAAGCGTGAACAAGTAGATTTAATGCCTATTCATCATTATCATGATCATTTTGAAATCTACTATCAACTCTCTGGCGAACGCTACTACTTTATTAAAGACCGTTCTTATTATGTAAAAAAAGGGGATATTGTATTAATTAATACATATGATGTACACAAGACTGTTCATGTAGGAAGTAAAGTCTATGAACGTATTCTTATTAATTTCTCACCTGAATACATTGCCTCTCTCATCTCTTCTATTGAAGATATTAATCTGCTTCAGTGCTTTTCCAAATCTTCACCTGTTTTAAGCCTCTCACCTAAAGAACAGCATTTTATAGAATCACTTCTATTTAAAATGCTTCGTGAAAAAAAAGAGGAGCTTCCAGGTTATGAAACTTATGCGCGCATTAGTTTAGTAGAATTACTCATTGTCTTAAGTAGAATCTCTCCTAAACATAAAAATAACTACTTGGAATTTCCAAGTAGCTTACATAAGAAAATTTCTGAGGTAACAACTTATATCAACGAGCACTTTAATGAAGACATTACGCTTCATTCTATCGCAAGCAAATTCTATATGAATGCCTATTATCTCTGCCGAACATTTAAAGAGGTAACAGGCTTCAACTTTACTGGGTATCTCAATACTGTACGTATTCGTGCAAGTGAAGAACTTCTTACCACCACAAACTTAAGTATTTTAGAAGTTGCTACAACTGTTGGCTATACCAACTCCACGCACTTTGGCCGTGTATTTAAACAACATCTCGGTCTTTCGCCTCTACAATATCGCAAAATCAACAAGGGCGAAAAAACTTCCATTCAATCTTACTAATAATCGAGTAGGAGGATAACCATTAATTGATTATCCGACCTCTCACACCACCGT